>JBJEMQ010000109.1:0-12748 GCA_051879755.1 Coprococcus sp.
GTATATATTCTCATTAAATTCAGAATGTTTCTATACTAAATCAGCATTTTCATCATTTTATGCCTATTATTTTTTTATCCTCTTGACATTATTGTGCATATTACATAAAAGGAGCCCGGATTGTTATCCGGACTCCCTATATTTTATCGCTATTCTTTTTAAATGTTACTGTAATTTCTGTACCAACACCGACTTTACTTGATATATCAATATTCGCATTATGCCGGGCTACAATGTGCTTTACTATTGCAAGTCCAAGTCCGGTTCCTCCTGTAGACTTCGAACGGCTTTTATCAACTCTATAGAAACGTTGGAATATAAGCTCCTGATGTTCCTCCGGAATACCTATTCCTGTATCCTTTACCTTCAGTATAACACTATCTTCCTGCTCATGTACTGTAAGCTTTACATAGCCATTCTTATTATTATATCTGATGGCATTATCCGTAAGATTATATACAAGCTCCTCCATCATCATTCTGTTTGCAGTGATTATACTGCTTTCACCTTCAAGACTTAAGACTACATCATGTTTTTCTGCATTTATCATCAACATATCCACAGCAGTCTGGGCTATCGCATATAAATCCACACTCTCCATAGTCGGAACATCTTCTGTTACATCAAGCTCCGAAAGTCTGATGATATCATTTATAAGTGTCAGCAGACGATTTGAATTTCTGTGAATTTCTGCTGCAAAATGATGTACATCTGCATCTGTTGCCATGCCATTCTCTATTAATTCCGAATAACCTGATATTGATGTCAGCGGTGTTTTTAGCTCATGTGAAACATTTGCAGTAAACTCCTGCCTTATCTGGGCATTTTTTACTATATCCTCATGCTGTTTTTTGATAGTATCTATAAATGGTCTTATCTCCTTGTATGCCGGGATATCATCCATATGGTCCATATCCTTCGCCATGTATTCAATTGGCTTTACTATACTTTTGGTGAGATAATGAGTTACCAATATCGTCACTACAACAAGAAGTACCATGATAATCAGCATAACAGGAATAGCTGATGCAAATATGCTCCATATACTGTCAGATTCTTTAGCAAGCCGTAGTACAACACCTGAATCCAATAATACAGCATAATAAAAAGTGCTTCTCTTCAAAGTCTCTGACTGTCTCACTGCCTCGCCCGAACCATTTTTAAATGCTTCCACTATCTCAGGTCTGTTTACATGATTTGCCATATCCGCTATATCTGCTTCATTATCATATATTACCTGGCCATCCTTGGAAATAACAGTTACACGGATGCCATCACCTACATTCAGTTCCCCGTCAAGCTGTGTCAAATCAGAAAGCCTGTCATCATTGCTTAATACATGGGTGTACATAACCAGCTCATGCATTATTTCTTTTCTGAACAGCTCATAAAACACTATTACAGACAGTACAACCGTTACTACAATTGCACCCAGGGTAAGCATAATAAATCTTATATTAATTTTCCTTGTCAGTTTAATATCATCTCTGCTACTCAAATCTATAGCCCACATTTCTTACAGTTTTTATATTGTTTCCTGCCTCGCCAAGCTTCTGCCGCAACGTCTTTATATGCATATCAAGAGTTCGCGATTCTCCTTCATAATCTGTTCCCCAGACATCTGACATAATAGTATCTCTGTGAAGAACTATTCCCGCATTAATCATAAGCAGCTTCAAAAGTTCAAATTCCTTGAAGGTCAGTTCACACTCTCTGTCACCTACCATAACAATACGCTTCTCCGAATCAAGCATGACATCTCCTATCTGCAGAACCTTTTCTTCCTGAAGATTTCTGCTTCGCCTAAGAAGTGCTTTAACCCTTGAGATAAGCTCCATCACACCAAATGGTTTTGTCAGATAATCATCAGCTCCTATATCAAGTCCCTTAACCTTATCAAGTTCTGTAGTCTTTGCGGTAACAAGAATTATAGGCACCCGCACAAAATCAGGCTGGCTTCGCAGCTTTCTCACAATTTCCAGACCGTCCTGGTCCGGGAGCATAATATCTAACAATACCAAATCAGGCTTTTTTTCTGCTATTTTACTAAAAAAGCTTTTTCCGTTTTCAAACCCCTCCGTAATATAACCTGCATTCTTCAGGGCAAACATCTCTATCTCCTGAATATTTTTATCATCCTCTACAATATATATAAGTGCCGGCATATAACCATCCTTTCCAAAATGCTATTCACGGTATATAATCTCACCTTTACTATGATTTTACAACTTATAAATTATATAGCAAAGAGTTTCATTATGAAACTCCAATACTACTTATTTTCTATTAAATAATCAGCTTTCGTCTATTGTAAAATGATTATGTAAAATATAAGGTAGAGCATATGTAAAATTTATGTAAATTATGTGGTTGAATTTCTAAGGATGACTACCTGTGATGGAATATATAACCCATTCAGATATATTTGTAGCATGATCACCTACTCGTTCAAGATATTTTGCTACCATAAGAAGGTCTGCTGCCTGCTCTCCATTGGAAGCATCCTCACATATAAGCTTTATAAGCTCCTGCTTTATTGTTTCAAATAATTTATCAACTATATCATCATGCGCAATAACGCTCTCCGCCTTATTCAAATCCGAATCTACATATGCTTCTATGCTACGTACCAGCATAACCATAGTTTCCTTTGCCATTGTCTGAATATGATTAAGTTTCTTGATATAAGGCTTTCCTGCCATAATAAGTGTAAGCTCGGAAATATCTGCCGCATGATCACCTATTCTCTCCATATCAGTTATCATCTTGAGTGCGGCTGATATCTGTCGCATATCTCCTGCTACAGGCTGCTGCGTGAGCAGAAGCTTAAAACACAGATTTTCTATTTCTTTTTCCTGCTGGTCAATTTCAATATCCGAATCTATAGCTTTCTTTGCCAACTGGGTATCCTGACCTACAAGACCTGCTATAGCTGTCTCAATAGCTTTCTCTATCATTGTACCCATTTCTATCATTTCATCATTCAGCTTCTTGAGCTGTCTTCCGTAATTGTCTCTCATATATATGGGGCCTCCTTATCCGAATCTGCCTGTTATATAATCTTCAGTACGCTTATCCTTTGGCATAGAGAACATTTGCTCAGTCTTATCATATTCGATAACCTGACCCAGCAGAAAGAAAGCTGTATTATCTGCTATTCTCGTTGCCTGCTGCATATTATGTGTAACCATTATAATTGTATAATCTTTTTTTAATTCCATAGCTAAATCTTCTATTCTTGAGGTTGAAATAGGATCCAGTGCCGAGGTTGGCTCATCCATAAGAAGCACCTCCGGTTCTACAGCAAGAGCCCTCGCTATACAGAGTCTTTGTTGCTGTCCACCTGAAAGGCCTAATGCTGATTTCTTAAGTCTGTCTTTCAGCTCATCCCAAATAGCTGCCTGCTTAAGTGACCTTTCAACTATTTCATCAAGCTTTGATTTACCATGTATACCATGCGTTCTTGGTCCATATGCAATATTGTCATATACACTCATTGGAAATGGATTTGGATTTTGAAATACCATTCCTACTCTTTTACGCAGCAGATTGATATCCATTCCATTATATATATCTTTTCCATCAAGATTAACATTTCCCGTTATCTTGCAGCCCTCTACCAAATCATTCATTCTGTTCAAGGATTTTAGAAAGGTTGATTTGCCACAGCCTGACGGACCTATAAATGCTGTAATCTCATTTGCAGGAATATCCATGCTTACATCTTTAAGGGCATGAAACTTTCCATAATACAAATTCAGATTTTCTACGTCAAATTTTGTACTCATTATGTTACTCCTTCTCTACTGTGCCTTATCTGCTGCACACTTTTTCGCTATTCTGTCTGAGGCGAAATTAATCATTACTACCAGTAACAAAAGAACTACGGCAGTTGCATATGCCTGATTTGTATGAAATCCTTCTTTTGAAAGCAGATACATATGCACTGAAAGTGTTCTCGTCGATGAAAAAATACTTTTTGCAACTTCCGCAACCGAACCCGCTGTATAAATCAGGGCTGCTGTTTCACCTACGATTCTTCCTGTTGCAAGAATTATACCCGAAAGTATTCCCGGTACCGCACTTGGAAGAACAACCTTAAATACCGTCCTTAATTTTCCTGCTCCCAGACCAAAGCTTCCTTCTCTATATGACTTTGGCACAGCAAGAAGCGCCTCTTCTGTAGTTCGCATTATAACCGGAAGTACCATTATCGCCAGTGTAAATGAACCTGATAGTAATGAAAGCTTCCAGCCTAACGCATTTGTGAAAAACAGCATACCAAACAGTCCATATACTATAGAAGGAATGCCGGTAAGAGTTTCTGCTGTTATTCGTACTATACCCACAATCTTATTTCCTGATTTTGCATATTCTACAAGATAAATAGCCGCAAATATTCCTACAGGTCCTGCTATAAGCAATGAGAGAAGTGTCATAAATACTGTATTTATAAGTGCCGGAAGCATCGAGCAATTATCCGATGTATATTCCCATTTGAACAAATCTGCTGATAGGTTTGGTATTCCCTTTACCAGAACATATATAAGCAAAAATCCTATGGCAAGTACGGTAATAACAGCCGCCGTATATACCAAAAGCATCATAATAAGTGAACCCGGTTTTTTCTTATATTCCGCCCATTTATCAGCAAAACTTCTCTTATTTATCGCTTCAATGGCATCGATGTCTACGATTTCTTCATTTGCAACTTCTTTATTTAGAATTTCTGTATTTACAATTTCTGCCATACTACACCACCGTCTTTCTCTTTATAAGTGAAAACAGCAAATTAATTATTAATATAAACACAAATAATACAACTCCTGTTGCAATAAGTGCTTCTCTATGGAGGTCCTGTGCATATCCCATTTCAATAACTATATTTGCCGTCAAGGTTCTCACTCCTTTTAATATTCCCTGTGGCATACGCTCCTGATTTCCTGCTACCATGATAACCGCCATTGTTTCCCCTATGGCACGTCCCACACCAAGAATAATTCCTGCCATTATACCGGATTTTGCCGCCGGTACTACAGTCATAAATACACTTCGTTCATGTGTTGCTCCAAGCGCAAGAGCTCCCTGATAATATTTATCAGGAACAGCTCTGATAGATGTCTCTGCGACACTTATAATCGTTGGCAGAATCATCATTCCAAGAAGTACTGAAGCAGTCAGCATAGTATTTCCATTTACGCCAAATATACTTCTAACTAAAGGAACAAGTACACACATACCGAAGAAGCCATATACTACAGATGGTATTCCCGCCATCAGATTAATAAACGGTTTTATTATTTTATATATTCTGTCAGGACAGAATTTTGCAAGAAATATGGCTGTAAGAAGGCCTATCGGTACACCGATAATCAATGCACCTGCTGTTACATATATACTTCCCAATATGAATGCCAGGATACCATACATGTCATTTGATGGCCGCCACACCTTACCCAGTGTAAATTCACCAAAGCCGATTTCCTTTATGGCCGGTATACCATTTACAAACAGAAATACACATATAAGTGCTACTGCAGCAATGGATACCATTGCTGCCACAAGGAAAACGATCTGCATAAATACTTCTTTGAATTTCTGCATAGATTACTGTAAATCCTCCCATTTTGCAGCATTTCCGGTGAATATATTCTTCACCTGCTCTATCGTATAGTTATCTGCAGGATTGTTATTATTTACAACTACAGCTATACCGTCCATAGCAATAACTGTTGATGATAATCCCAAGTCCTTTTCACTGTCTTTAAGCTCTCTTGATGCCATACCAATATCGCATGTACCATCAGATGTAGATGTTATACCTGTTGTAGAATCACTTTCCTGAAGCTCTATTTCCGCATTTGTGTTGATAGCCTTATATGCTTCTATAAGCTTTTCCATAGCCGGTGTAACTGAAGAAGAACCTGCTACAACTATCTTTCCTGAAGGGTTTTTCGATGTAAATGCACCTGTATTTTCAATCTCAATAAAACCTTTATCTGATATAACCTTCTGTCCATCCGCACTTAAAATAAATGCTATAAAATCCTGTGCAACATCACTCAAATTATCTTTAGTTACTATATTGAATGGTCTTGATAATGTATAGCTTCCATTATTAATATTATCTGCAGTTGCTTCTACACCATTTATTTTTACTGCCTTTACAGAATCTTTAAGTGAACCAAGTGATACGTAACCTATAGCATAATCATCGCCCGCTACTGTTGTAAGTACTACTTCTGTGCTGTTACAGATAATTGCATCTGTTGTTGTATTATCTACTTTATTTCCATCTGCATCCTTTTCTTCTACGCCTGTAAGCTCTACAAATGCACCTCTGGTACCCGAACCTGCCTCTCTTGAAATTACTGATATAGCATTTGAAGCATCAAAACCATCTGCTTTTTTTCCACATCCTGCCATACTGCTTACCATAAGCGCCGCTCCAAGTATTACTGCCACAATCTTTTTTCGTTTAGTCATAATATTTACTCTCCTATCAATCTTTACCTTATTTGCAATCATTTTTCTTTTTTACTGATTGTCTTTACCTGTTTTTTTTGCATTTATCTCATGACTTAAATCACGAGTGTTTTGCTTCAAATCATAAAAATGCCTGCGCGCTCTGTTGCATTTTCTAAAGTCATATTAAACATGATTTGTAAAATACATAACCAACATAAAGTAAAATGAAAGTAAACTTTATTTATATCTAAATTCTTAAGTCATCTTGACTAAGATATATTTATCCGATATAACTTAACTGTAAAATCTGTCCTCAGGGACAATTGATAGTAACGCCATAACAGCTCCCTATGCTTTAGCAGAGGGGCAACATTTACTCAAATCAGGCTGTTATTCTGTATAATTTGTATAGAATTAAACAGCTATAATTGCAAGGAACATGATATGGAAATAATAGGATATATACACACAGATTATAAAGAAAAATTCGGAATACCAAGACAAAGTGGATTAGTTGAAGAAAATTCTTCATATATAGAATTTGAACCAAAATACCGTCAGGTCGAGGCCTTTCGTGGTCTTGCAGAATTCTCACACATATGGGTATTATGGCAATTCAGTAAGGCATGCCATAAGAACTGGACTGCTACTGTCAAGCCCCCAAAACTTGGTGGCAATAAAAGGATGGGGGTTTTTGCCACAAGATCGCCCTTCAGACCTAATAATATAGGACTTTCCTCTGTGAAGCTTGTTAATATTGAATATACCGATAACCGAGGACCTATACTGCATATATCAGGTGCAGACATGCTTGATAAAACACCGGTATATGATATAAAGCCATATCTGCCATATACTGATTGTCATCCATATGCCACAGGAGGATGGACAGAACACACTCATATAAACAAACTTCATATAGATTGTCCTGACGAACTGTTATCACTTATTCCAGACGATAAACGCCAGGCTGTGCTTGACATGCTGGCCGCCGACCCACGTCCCGGATATCAGGATGACCCTGACCGCCGCTATGGCATCGCATATTCCGGATATGACATAAGATTTAAAATATCCGGAGATGTATTACAAGTAGTGGATATCATACCCGTCGCTGACAGTCAATAAACAGATCATTCGCACGCAAAACTGAAGAGCCGCATTTGCGTTGATTTAACGCAAATACGGCTGCCGGTTAATTATTTAATATTATCTGCATCTTCAGAACTGTCGCTTTCTGACTCCTCCTCAACACAGGTTATATTATCTATTGTCTTTGAAAACTGTGTAGACAGTGTACTATCCACAAGATAGATTTTATCACTCTCACTCGTTTTTAAATAGTAGCTGTCCACCAGCGAATTATAGTTACCAAGATATAAAGTGATTTCTTTGGTTTCAGTTTTTAATACAATCTCATTTGCCGGAGCAGATAATCCATATTCTTCCAAAGATTCTTCCTGCTCAAAAGCATCAGCAGCAGTCAATGCCACAGTATCTGAAAGCATATTTTCTACCATGCTCTCATCTATATCAATTGTATCATCCTGCTCATATATCCAGTTTTCGCCATCTTTTTTTAACGAAATAGTCTCGTCATTAATTTGATAAGAAAATGCTGTTATATCTTCTACTGCACAATCAACAATATGAATCTCTTCTTCTGATTCTTTCTTAGCCTTTTCCTCTTCTTTTGCTTCATTATAGGATTTCATTCCCAAAAAAGCTGCAATCAGTGCCACAAGAATAATAATTATTATAATAAATTGTTTTTTCTGTTTTTCCATACATATCCTGCCTTTCTATTTTTTCCTTCTTATCACCCAGATTATAATACCGGAAATCAATAAAAGCAGTGGTACAATTACCATCAGCGTAATTCCAAACAAAAGGCCAGCGCCCGCAGAAACCGTCAGATTACTTAATGTATATGGCTTGCTTGCAATCACACTTGTTGATATATCAGTATCACCAATCATTGCAGCTAACATATCCTTAAACATAACAACATTGTTTCCTGCGACTATTTGGTCTGCATTATCAGTAAAATACATACATGCACCCATTACAACAATCTGAGCGGTTGAATCTTCGTCAATACTCTTCTCTGCAGCAACTGCCAAAGTAAATGGACCTGCAATATCCCCATCTTCTAATTCAGTTGTAGTTGCTGTCTCAAGATTTGTTTTTGAAACTGCACTTTCTGATGTCTGTAGCAATGGTGTATAAGTAATTCCATCTTCACTTTCTGAATATGATATACCCTCACTATATGGCATAAATATATATCCACTATGTGCTGATAACGTATATGTGCTACTGGCAATTTCAGGCAACAGATAATATTGAACGCCGCTACAATAATAATCCTTATCATTCTCCATAACGATACCCGATACACGGCTCAATCCATAATGTTCCAGAATCGACTCAAAATTTGTCAGATTCTGATGTTCGAAATTACAACTGATAATTACTTTTCCACCCTGATCTAAGTAATCAATTACCTTCTGGGCATCTTCAGTAGAAAAATCGGCTGTTGGTCCATTAATAATAAGAGCTGACGCATCCTCCGGAATTTTTTCTTCTTTTAATAGTGTTAATTCTGACAAATTAATATTTGCTTTTCCTACTGCTTCTCTGAAACCTCCTGACAACGACGTCTCTCCATGCCCTGTAATCTCATATATTACAGGCAGCTCTGAAGAATCTAAGGTCACATACTGAATAGCACTGGTAATCTGACCTTCCGCGTCATATCCTGAAACGGACCTGCTATATGTCGTATAATCAACCGAGTATTCATAAATATCGCTATAATCAATAACTCTTGAACGCTCCTCACTTACCACAATCAAGCTGTTAGAGGACGGTGCCGTATCTGTATATTTTTGATAAAATGTCGGCATAGTTGCAGGATTCTTGTACTCAACTTTTATATGCTCTGACATACTCTCATAGCGTGACAGTGTTTCGCTCAAAATCGTATCTGCATTATCCTCTGCCGCAAGCACATAAATAGTGATATCCTCATTCATCCCTTTTAAATAAACTTTTGTATCCTCGGTAATAGAATAGAGCTTTGTTGAAGTCGCATCAATTGATGTTAATGTTTTTGGAAGCTCTGCAACTAAGAGATTAACCATTACTGTTACTGCCAAAGCAACTGCAATCATTCCTGCACTAAACACACCCGTTCCGAATTTCTTTGCACTTATACTCCAGCGTCTCTTCTGAATAACCTGACATGTAAGAAACAAGCAAAGTATGCTCAATGAAATGAAATAAACTGTACTTGTTATATCAAGACATCCATTCATAAAATTATATAAAGGTGTATACAAATCAAAGCATCCAAGAATTTTTGTAAATATATTACCGCTTTGGGAAATCAGACCACAAATACTTGACATCATATATCCCAGGAATAATGCTGCAAAAGATAACACAGCTGCGATAACCTGACTCTCTGTCAGGGAGGAAATCAGGACTCCTATAGCAATACATGTTCCCCCATAAAGCCAGAAACCAAATATTGCAACATAGCTTTCTCCAAGCGGAACTGTTCCATATGCGGAAAGAATCAGAGGTGTAATTGAAATAATTACCATAGCTATTGAAAATACTGATAATAATGCAAGGTATTTTCCAATTATAATTCTTCCAAGTGATATCGGTGCCGTAAGCATCAACTGGTCTGTTTTACTATGTCTTTCCTCTGACAAACTTCGCATTGTAAGAATCGGAACTGCAATCATCATAAAAAATGCAATAGCTGATAAAGAATCAGATACATACGGATAGCCACTTCTCAAATTATAGACATAAAAATAAAGACCATACAATGCAAGGACAGCAGCTACAAACAGCCAGCCAATTACATTCTGAAAACAGGCTTTAAATTCGCGTTTACATACAGCAATCATTACTGCTCCCCTCCTTCCTCAGATGTCAGCTTCAAGAATACATCCTCCAAAGATTTAGTAGCAGGCCGCATTTCCAAAATTGGCAGATTTTTTTCTACACAAATATTGTAAACCTGTTCTCGTATATCCAGATTTTTATTTGCAATAATGTTAATATGCACCATTCCCTGTCTGCTTTCATCAAGCAATTCGCATCTATCTATTTCTTCATTACCCTCAAATGCAAGCATTGCATCGGCAGTACTTCCCTTTACAACCATCTCTATTTCCTGGGCACCTGCCATAAGTGAAACCAGATTTTCTGTTGAATCACTTGCAACAAGCTTTCCTTTAGAAATGATAAACACATGATTACATACAGCAGAAATCTCAGTCAAAATATGAGAGCTTAAAATTACAGTATGCTTTTCCCCAAGTTCTCTAATCAGCTCCCTAATTTCAATAATCTGCATCGGATCAAGACCAACTGTCGGTTCATCCAAAATAATAATTTCAGGATAACCAAGTATAGCCTGTGCAAGGCCAACACGTTGTTTATAACCTTTTGACAAGTTACGTATCAGCCTTCCGGAGACCTCAGTAATCTTTGTCATCTCCATTGCCTCACTAATAAAACCTTTTTCAGATTTCTTATCAAGCTTTTTTATTTTTGCAACAAAATCCAGATATTCACTGACTGTCATATCCTGATATAGTGGTGGCATTTCAGGAAGATATCCAATACATTTTTTAGCCTCCTCTGGATTCTTAAAAATATCAAATCCGTTTACCTTGATTTCTCCACTTGTCGCCCCAAGATAACCTGTAATGATATTCATTGTTGTTGATTTACCGGCGCCGTTTGGTCCCAAATACCCATAAATCTTTCCAGGCTCTACCGTTAGGCTCAAATCATCCACAGCAACGTGATTACCATACTTTTTCACAAGATGATTGATTTCAATCACTTTTTACCTCCTGTTCTGTAAAAGCTATACTTTTACCTTTTTTATATTATTTGCAAAATCATTCTATGAACAGGATGTGTGCAAAATTTGGTTAATGTGTGAGAAATCTGCGAAGAAAGTATGTCTAACTCGTGAAAACAAACCTTAAATACTTCACTTAGATTGCAGAAACACAGAAATATTCTTGAATTGTCTAAAATCCCATTTTTTCAAGCCATTTCTTGAGTTCTTCTTCACGCAGTATCCGATTCTCTGCCTTATATCTGCCAAGGTTATATTCATCTTTTATGCTTCCATTCTCCAAATATATAATACGGTCTGCGCGCGCCGCTACCTTTGCATCATGTGTAACCAAAAGTATTGTGGTGCCCGAGCAGTTAATATCGCCCAGAATGTCCATAACTTCTTTTGTAGCAGAAGAATTAAGAGCTCCGGTAGGTTCATCGCCATACAAAATATCAGGTTGATTGATCATTGCCCTGCATATTGCAGCTCTCTGGAGCTGTCCCCCCGAAACCTTGCGAATATCATGATCTGCTACTGAAATAATTTTCATCTGCTTCATAAGTTGCTCAGCTTTTTCTACGATTTCCCTGCGTTTCATTCGTTGTGCCTGAAAAGCCGGAAAAATAACATTATCTTCTATTGACAGATTCTTCAAAAAATTAGGTTTTTGGAAAATAAAACCCATGCGATTTAAGCGCAGCTCCTCAAGCCTATTTTCAGATAATTCTGAAAGCTTACTGCCATCAAAAAATACTTCACCTTCTGATGGCTTATCCATTCCACTTATACTATACAAAAGTGTTGATTTTCCACAACCTGACTGCCCCATAACTGCCACAAACTCACCTTTTTCTATTTTGAAGCTTATGTTATTTAAAATATTATTTCCCTCAAAGCTCTTACTCAATCCTTCAACCAAAAGAATATTCTCGTTCATGATGGTTCCTCCTTACTTCAATGTACTGCCCCCTCACTTCGTTTCGGCGGCAAATCGTCAGAACCATCCTGAATCATTCACTTCGTTCATGATGGTTCCTCCTCTCAATTTTCTGCTATATTTATCTTCCGAATCTGACTACATGCAAGACGGCTGACAATACAAATCACCACAAGCAATATAGCAGGAATTCCTAGCTGACAGAGTACTGACAGCTCCGTAAACTCTATCCGCTTTAATCCAATTCCCATAATAGCAATAATCAGGCTGATTACATCATCTCCAAATAACCCTGCCAGAAAAATTCCAAGCATAGCACCTGCACCACCTGATAACATTATCGGATATACTTCCTGCTTTATAATAGATTTAAATGGAATTCCCATTGCCCGCTTTGCAGCAATCGCACCTGCTTCTCTTGCCAAACGAAGCTTTAAGAAAAGTTGTACAATCAAAACTGCCAG
>JBJEMQ010000110.1:0-1749 GCA_051879755.1 Coprococcus sp.
TTATCACTGTTCTCCACCTGCATACTTTGCTCTTTGTCATCCATTTCTTTATCCTCTTCTTTCTAAGTTTTAATAATCTAATAAAGCAAAAAAAGCGCAAACCCATTATCTGGATTTACGCTTTCTGCTACTCGACCTAACAAGTTTAACACCTGAATTTCAAAAAAGTCAAGTAATTTTATGCTGATTCTATAGAGTGAACCTGATATATCTTATGTATTTTTTAATCGTTTCTGACTGCTTACTACTCTACCTTTGGAAGTGAATCAAATCCCGGCTTCAAATCCTCATCAGTCGGAATATAGTCACTCACCTCACCATTATTAAATCTCTCATAAGCAACCATATCAAAATATCCTGTTCCTGTAAGTCCGAATACAATAGTCTTCTCTTCACCGGTTTCCTTACACTTAAGTGCTTCGTCAATTGCTACACGAATAGCATGTGAGCTCTCAGGAGCAGGTAAAATTCCTTCTATTCTTGCAAACTGAGTTGCAGCTTCAAATACTGCTGTCTGCTCAACAGCACGGGCCTCCATAAGTCCATCATCATACAACTTTGAAAGTGTTGAACTCATACCATGATAACGAAGTCCTCCTGCATGATTTGCAGACGGTATAAAACCGCTTCCCAAAGTGTACATCTTAGCCAACGGACATACTCTTCCTGTATCGCAGAAGTCATAAGCATATTTTCCACGTGTAAAGCTCGGACATGAAGCCGGTTCAACGGCAATAAAATGGTAGTCCTTTTCTCCTCTGATTTTTTCGCCCATAAACGGCGAAATAAGTCCGCCCAGATTTGAGCCTCCTCCGGCACAGCCTATAATCACATCCGGAACTATACCATATTTATCAAGAGCCGTCTTTGTTTCCAGTCCTATTATTGACTGATGAAGCAATACCTGATTTAATACGCTTCCCAAAACATATCTGTATCCGTCTGTCGTTACTGCTTTTTCAACAGCCTCCGAAATAGCGCATCCAAGACTTCCTGTTGTTCCCGGATGCTCCTCAAGTATTTTTCTTCCTACATTTGTTGTCTCTGATGGCGATGGTGTCACAGAAGCTCCGTATGTACGCATAACCTCACGACGGAATGGCTTCTGCTCATAGGAAACCTTTACCATATAAACCTGACAATCCAAATCAAAATATGAACATGCCATAGAAAGTGCCGTTCCCCACTGTCCTGCACCTGTCTCTGTAGTTACACCCTTAAGTCCCTGTTTTTTTGCATAATATGCCTGTGCAATGGCGGAATTAAGCTTATGGCTTCCACTTGTATTATTTCCTTCAAACTTGTAATAAATCTTTGCAGGAGTTTGAAGTTTCTTCTCCAGACAATATGCACGTACAAGAGGTGATGGACGATACATTCTGTAGAATTCCTGTATCTCTTTTGGAATATCAATGTATGCATCTGTATTATTCAATTCCTGCTTTGCAAGTTCCTCACAGAATATACCGGACAATTCTTCTAAAGTAACAGGCTTTAGTGTCTCAGGATTTAATAATGGTGCCGGTTTTTCCTTCATATCTGCACGAAGATTATACCATTGCTTCGGCATCTCGTTTTCATCTAAATAAATCTTGTAAGGTATCTCTTGATTTGTCATATTCATTTATCCTCCATATTTTATATACCTCAATACTCCCGCGCGTCGTTGCGTCATTCCCGCTTCACCGGGTCACTCCCGCTTCACCGGGTCACTCCCGCTTCACCGGGTCACTCCCGCTTCACCGGGTC
>JBJEMQ010000110.1:1849-2916 GCA_051879755.1 Coprococcus sp.
ACTCCCGCTTCACTGCGTTCGCGCTCGTTAAGTGTTTATATTTCACCTGCGAACTAAGCTCATTTCATTCGCTAAGGTCGCAGGTATATATTCTCACTAAACTCCCGCTTCACTGCGTTCGCGCTCGTTAAGTGTTTATATTATACTCTGTTTGGTTATAATATTCTATCTATTTTTTATAAATTGCTTATCTTAAGTGCAAATCTGCGTTTTCTTTACTCAACGCCTATTGCCTTTTCATACATATCAAGCATCTCACCCATTAAGTCATAATCAAGCAAGTCAGCATATTTTTCTCTATCCAGATGTTCATTCACCCATTTCACCTTTTCCTCTACAGAAGCATCATGCTCCAGTGATTTTTCATAAGCATACAGCTCTGAATTAATTTCTCTCATATATTTCATGGCTTCTTCGGAATCATATACATATTTATGAGCACGGTTACTATATTCTTTAAATATAAATCTATCGTCATCCTTATATTTTTCATAATATATATCATAGCCGTATTCAGGCGGAACTATGGTATCATCACTGCTTTGAACTATCATCACATAAGCATCCGAATTTTCAAACCCCGACATAGAACTGTCAGTGGCATAATGACCAAATCTGATTTTTTCGTATAACTTCATATATGGCACAGCTATATCAGCGATTTTACCTGCATACCGTTCACATTCTATCTTTATTAAATCAGCAGAACTGTCAAATCCTGCCATAGAAACCACAGCCTTTACCTCCGGATGCTCATTCAGAACACTACATACAGAATATCCACCCCAGCTATGTCCTAAAAGTACAACCGGCAAATGATTAAAATGCTCATCATTTTCTACAAAATCAATGGCATATGAAAGGTCTATTACGCCCTGTGGTATACCATTAACTGAAGTACCTTCACTTTCATCATGTCCTGTCGCATCGTATGCAAATACCTGAAAACCATTTTCGGCAAAATAATTTATAAGATCCATATATTTATTATAACCGCCACATCCAAGCCCATGTGCAAATACCAAAGTCCCTTTTATATTCTGATTTTCTTTATAAAAGCTATAGCC
>JBJEMQ010000111.1:0-2908 GCA_051879755.1 Coprococcus sp.
CCTTGCCAGTGCTCTGATAACCTGCATAATCATTTCTTCACTTTCCATATCGATATTAGAGGTTGCTTCATCAAATATATATATCGGTGTATCGTGTAAAAGTGCTCTCGCTAATGCAAGTCTTTGACATTGTCCTCCTGAAAAATTACTTCCCCTTTCCATAACTTCCGTATCCAGCCCTTTCTGCGTCTGCAGAAATCCCAAAAGATTTACTCTTTCAAGTACATTATACATTTCTTTCTCAGATGCATCTGACTTTCCCATTTTTAGATTATCTCTTACTGTTCCCTTAAATAAATAACTGTTATAATTTACAAGTGTTATATGCTGCATCAGACTTTTTTCAGAAATATCTCTTAATTCCTTTCCTTGAATAGTTATGCTTCCCTCATATTCTTTGTTTCTTCCCATTAAAATACCTGCTATAGTACTCTTTCCGCATCCGGATATTCCTACAATGGAAGTAAAACTACCGGCAGTAAAATTCAATGATACTCCCTTTAATATATTTCTGTTATTCTCATATGCAAACTGTACACCATTCATATATATAGATAATTCCATATCTGTGATTATATCTTTCTTATCTTCCGACTCAGGTAAATCAAGCAAAGCAAAAATCTTATCACTAGCTGCCATACCATTCATTGCAATATGGAAAAAAGAACCCAGAAGACGTAATGGAATAAAAAACTCCGAAGCCAGTAAAATAACCATTAAAGCCCCACCGACGCTGATATTCCCTTTTGATAATTCCGAAAGTGTCACAATCATCCCAACAGCAGCGCCGCCATAAGCAATAATATCCATCACGCTTGTAGAGTTAAGCTGCATAGTAAGCACTTTCATCGTAATTTTTCTAAATATCTGTGATTCGTCATCCATTTCAGCCGCTTTATCTGAATCCGCCTGATAAATCTTGAGCGTGGTCAATCCTTGAAGATTTTCAAGAAAAGAATCTCCCAATTCTGTATATATACCCCAATATTTATGCAGTAATTTCTTTGCAAATTTCTGCACAGCTACAATAGAAATAGGAATCAGCGGAACACATACAAGGAGAACTATACTTGCTTTCAGATTCACAAACGCAAGAATAATAAATAAAGTTATCGGAGCCAACAGACTATAAAAAAACTGAGAAATATATCTTCCAAAATAAATTTCCAACTGTTCGACTCCTTCTACTGCCATCTGAACCACTTCCGAAGTTGCAATTCGCTCCCTATAGGCAGTTCCAAGCTTTAATACCTTTTCATAAATTCTCTTACGCAATATTCTCTTCACATCCGCACTTGCTTCATAAGACGAATAAACAGCCTGTCTGTCACATATAAATCGCACTGATATGGCTATAATAACTACAAAGCTGCTAAATATCACATTGCTTTTCGTATTCATATCAAATAATTCTCTTTCCAAAAGCATTGAAATTATATAAATCATCACAATCTGGCAAAGCAGAGACATCCATTTCCATATTACCTGAGATACAATATATTTTTTTGAATGAGACAGCAACTTAATCAGTCTCGATTTAATCATGGTTAATTCCTCCTCGCATTATATTGCCCTCTCACTTCGTTTCGGAGGCATATCGCCTAAACCATCCTATATTATTCACTTCATTCAAGATGATTTAGTTCTATTCAGTCATTATTTCTTCCGTCTTTATTGTCTTAATTTTGAATAGAAAGTATAAAATATGCCATACCCAAACAACAGCAATACATATTCTTCCTATAATTACATTCTTCATGCAAATAAAACTTATAGCCATTATTGTTGTTACAATGCATATAATCCGAAGCTTTGTTCCAACCGTCATGGCACGCCGGTTTACAAAGCTGTCCAGATGTTTTTTATACATTTTTGTTTCTATAAACCAGTCATGAAGCTTTTTTGAACTTTTTGCAAAGCAGAATACGGTTGCCATATAAAAGGGCACTGTAGGCAGAATCGGAAGGACAACACCTATACTCCCAATAATCAAACAGACAAAACCAAGAATAGTCCATATAATCCGTAGCACATTTCCATTCATTCTTTTAATCCCTTTCTAATTTCTTATGTTGTATCACATGAACTATCATTCCCAATATAAAAAAGAGGGATGAAATCTTATGTATAACCTTAATAACAAATATTCCTTTAAACGGATGTAACAACACTCCGCTTATCAAAACAATCAATAAAGCTATCATCATAATCCAGTCTGTCAATTTAACAGATATTTTTTTATGTTTTAACTTACATATATGTCTGCACACATGTAATATAGTTATACCTAAAAAAATAAATCCCAAAATCATATGAATTTTTTCTCCTGTCAGTCGTTTGAAAATAAGCAATATGCACAGTAGCAATGTTACCATCACAAACGCTTTTCCTTTTTTCTCATTCATGGTTTAATAATCTCCTTACATTTTAATTTTCTCTATTCAAATGAAATCTCTACAGCCGGCTATATTAGTCTAAACTAACTCGATATTATGTGTCAAATGCAATATCTTCCATATAAATGTGCGCCGCAAGACGTACATAAAAAAACAGCCCACTAAACATAATAATTAGTGAGCTGCATTATTTATCTTTTTTTACTACTTTATATACTTCGACTCAAATTCATCTACCGGCATAGGCTTTGCATAATAAAATCCCTGTGCTGTATTACATCCACAATTTTCCAGAAAATCTGCCTGTTCTTTTGTCTCTACGCCTTCTGCAATCATGTCAAGCCCTATTGCCTTTGTCATCTTAATTGTATGTTCTACAATCTTCTGCCCCCTGTCCGAACCGATAAAATCACGTAAAAATATACGATCCATCTTTATTACATCAAACTGGGTATTCTTCAGAATATTTAACGAAGAATATCCGGAGCCAAAATCATCCATCAACAAAGTAA
>JBJEMQ010000112.1:0-2904 GCA_051879755.1 Coprococcus sp.
GCTCAATGCATGACCCTTCAAGCTGCTCTACCTTTGCTGTTGAAATCACATAGAAAGATATGCTCCTTATCAATACTTCCAAATCATAAAAAAGAATAAGCATAAGAATTACCCACAAAATATATCCTGCTGCCATTTTTATATTCAAATTGATTTCTGCAATATTTATTCCATAACCTATGATAAACAGGCTCATAATAACAAGCGGTATAGAACCGGGATTTATGTTTTCCAGTGATAATCGAAGTAATGGACTTACAGGCTTAGTAAGATACAAATCCATTTCTCCGCTTTTTATCTTATTAGGAATGTTTACTATCCCAAAGAACCAGACTACCATATTTACCGCATTAATCAGCGAAAAGGTTCCTATATAGAGAATCATCTCTCCCTTTCCCCAGCCGCCAATCTGTTCCACATTTCCATAAACTGCATCAAATACCAGCAGTTGTATTAAAAACAGACTTCCATCTACAAAAAACGGACCAAAAAATCCCAGTCTGAACATCATGATATTCTGAAGTCGAAGTCTTATCAGTTCCCGTATTACTCGTATATTCTTTCTCATATTCCCACCCCGTCATACTTTCTTATATACCGGTTCCATGTTAGCTTAATTAATAGCTGCATTACTATACACCATCCTGTTATAATAACAACACCCTTTACGGCTTCATTTCCACATCTTCCTATAAATAGCATGGAAGGTAAATATGTCACATAATAAAATGGCAGTAATTTCATGATTTCCACTACACTCTCAGGCAGTAAAACAAGCGGAATAATACTTCCGGTCACCAACGCAAGAAGATTATTCTTAATCATTAAAAATGTGCTTATCTCTTCAAACCGCAGGGTTAACAGCCCCAGAAAATAATTTAGCTGTACCATGAAAAACATTCCAAATAAGACCATAATCACGGCACACAAAATATTTACAATGTTACCGGCAAATACAAATTCTATGTTAAACAGGAAAATCCATACTACCGCTGCAATGAGATCAAAGAACAGATAAAATACAATCTTTCCTATCTCCATTGCCACAAAATATCCCTCAATATTAACCGGAATTACAATGTACTTTGAAAATGTCCCATTTCTTATCTTGCTGCTTATCTCCTCGCTGATTCCACTCGACATGTCAAGCTGTGTTAAAAAGGAATTTATAATATAATAAGACAGCATGCTGTTAAAGTTGAATCCTGCCACTATTTCCTTATCTGCAAATATAATCTTCCACAGCAAATATGCAAATAAGATTCTGCTGACTGTGAACAACATATTGAAAAGCACATCTGCACGCCATATAAGCTGCATTTTTAAATGAATCTTTGCTATTTCCATATATTTACGCATCTTCTTTTTCTCCCTGGTATAGTTTCTCTATGTTATCATGATAGTGTTCAAACATTTCTTTTGTTCCGCCATCATAAAGCTTACTGCCATGATTGATTACGACAGTCCTGTCACATAATGTCTTGATATCTTCCATATAATGAGAAGTCAAAAGTATTGTTGTTCCCTTTTCCTTATTAATTTCCTTTAAAAAGGATCTGATCTGGTTAGCGGCAATCACATCAAGTCCAATGGTCGGCTCATCAAGAAATAAAATCTTCGGACTATGCAGCAAAGCAACTATAAGCTCCATTTTCATTCGTTCACCTAACGACAATGTTCTTACCTGCACATTCATCAGCTCCTGCACTCCAAAAAGTTCTACAAAGTATTCCTTGGTTTTCTGATATTCATCCTCCGGCATCTCATAGATTTCTTTGAAAAGGCGCAGTGTATCATTTACAGTCAACTCCATGAACAACTGGCTTTTCTGCCCCATAACAACTGCGTACTGCATCTTGAATTCCTTCTTCATATCATTTGGGTAGAAACCAATGACATCTATGCTTCCACTTGTCGGTGCTATAATTCCTGTCAGCATTTTGATCAATGTAGTTTTTCCTGCACCATTTGGACCTATTAAGCCAACAAATTCTCCTTCATTGATACTTAAATCAATTCCATTTACTGCCTGCTTTTCCTCATATTCTCTCTTAAAAAGACCTTGAATACTGCCACGCAGACCTTCTTTTTTCACAAAGCGTTTATATGTTTTTGTTAAATTTTTTGTTTCTATAATCATTTATTGTCCTTCTTTCTCAAATGTTTGGTATCCTCATAATTTCCTAATCCTAATTAACTGATTGCCTATTCGATTCTAATAAGATTAGGGTATTGAATTAAAAAAGCCACGTACATCCACCTTACTTTTCTGCACCATACTAGTACACCGATTTCTAAATAACTATACCCTAGAACTTGCCTGTTTTTCCAATTACACCATTCCCAAAGCCTCGACGTATCCTGCTACGCCTGCGATTTTGGAATAGTGCCCTTGAAAAAACATTCTGCGTTCTATAGTGCATTTATTTAAGAAACGCTGTACTAGAAGGTGCATCAAAACAAAGCTTAGTACATGGCTTTAATATGTGCGCTACAAGACGCACACTATACAAAAAAGCATGACCATACAGTCATGCTTCTATTATACATATATAAATCCATATGTGACGCATTTGTAAGGTGGATAAAAGGGCAGACTTCACCAATTAAAACTTTGCTAATACAAAGTTTTTGTCAAACCCTTGCCGCTATTTAATTAGCTTTTTTCTCCATTCTTACCACACGTAACATACAATATCCTCCTGTTATTTAATTCACGGCCCGTGTATTAACCGCTTTACTTTTATAGATTACTACATCTTATGCATAATTGTCAATCCGTATTATTCCTATTTCTGCTTACATACTTATTTAGCCTTTTTCTCATTTTAGTATGTATTTTTTTGATTTTTCTGTCCTTTCTCCATGGTTTTTACATACTTATTTGGTCTTTTTCTCATTTTA
>JBJEMQ010000113.1:0-12609 GCA_051879755.1 Coprococcus sp.
TCATTATCTTCTGAAGCATTACGCTTCAACACATGTTTTCTCTTTTTCTGTTCAAGGCGTTTCTTTCTTATCAGGTCTTTTTCCTCCTGAGTTTTTTTCTTAAAACGAATATCCATCTCCTCTTCCGTCATATATATAGGCTCACCCGTTTCCTCATCAATTCTTTTTAGTCGCTCAAAATCAGACGTATTGCAGACAATATCTTTTTCCTTAAGTTTTATGGTACATATTCTGTTAATATACATATATGCACAAGCAAACACAGGCACACCAAGCAGCATTCCAGAAAATCCAAATATTCCTCCGCCAACAATAACTGCAGCAAGTACCCAGAAGCTGGACAGACCTGTTACATCGCCTAGTATCTTTGGCCCTAAAACATTTCCATCAAACTGCTGAATTATAAGTATAACTATAACAAGTACTACACTCATAATCGGATCTGCTATAAGAACTATAATCACACATGGTATAGCACCAATAATCGGTCCGAAGAAAGGAATAATATTTGTTACACCGACTATAACACTTATAAGTATTGCATATGGCATATTTATTATCTTAGTAACTGTAAATACAATCAACCCTATAATAAAAGAATCAAGTATCTTACCATTTATAAACTGACTGAATACTTTATTTACAACTTCTACACCATCCATAATAAGATTTGCTTTTTTAACAGTAAACGCTGCATATATTATCTTCTTGCATCTGGAAACCAGATACTCCTTATTTGCCATTATATATATTGATGCCACGATACCTATAAGGAAATTATAGATAAATTTCAATCCACCCATAACTCCTGAACCAATATTTGTAACTATCTTATCCAGATTAGGAAGGACTTCTTCATTTGCCCATATCTCAACTCTTGAGAAAATAGTTTCAACAACATTTTTAACTTTTTCTTCCGGTACATTAAACTTTTCAAATTTGTCATATATAGTTTCAATAGATTTAAGAACATTATCATAATATGTATCAAGATTACCAAAAAGCTGCCTGATACTGTCAGATAACTGCGGTATTACAAGCCACAAAAGTCCTGTGATAATTCCGCAAAAAAATATTACCGTAATAATAATGGATAACGTTCTGGACAACTTGAATAATTTCTTTTTATCTTTAATTATCTTATCTTGAAAAATAGTATGAAACAATCTGTCAAAGAATACCAAAATAGGATTCATAAGAAACGCTATAACACATCCATATAGTATAGGTGATGCTGCTTTAATAATAGTTCCTATTATTCCCTTGAATGCTTTCCACTCATCCAGAATCTTACTGAAAATAAGTGACACGACTATAATTGCCACTACAGTAAGTGCACCTTTTAATATCTTACGTTTCTTTTCGCCTGCCATACTATCACCTCAATATTTACACTTTAATTAATAGGCTAATTATAGCTTTTTTTTATTTTTGTGGCAATAGAAACAGATTCATTTTCCACATACTTTTTCTTAAGAATAATACAGGTTTTAGAATTTGCTCAGATTATATGAGTGCACAGCCTTATATTTCTGTAATACTTACGCACATTCCATAAGATGAACGCAGAGACGTTCCTCAATATTTATCCTTAATATTTGACACAAAATCTTTTAATATGCATATTTCGCACCTTACCATCATATATAGTTCAAAAAATAGATTGTAGTATAGATAATTTCATAGTAGAATAAATTCATACATGAGGCAGTCAAATCAATATTAAGATTTAATGCACATGCCATATGAAAGAGAGGTGTTTTTATGATTTGGCAGGTTGTCCTCTGGTTAATAATCTTTGCAGTATGTCTTATTGTAGAAATATTAACACTTGGACTTACAACCATATGGTTTGCCGGTGGTGCACTTATTACAATAATAGTTGCTATGTGCACTGATTCGCTTGCAATACAGGTATTGATATTTTCAGTAGTTTCACTTATACTTCTGTTTACAACAAGACCAATTGCAAAAAAATATTTCAATAGAAAGATGGAAAAAACAAATGTTGAAAGCCTTATCGGCCGACATGTTGTTGTAACAAATGACATCGACAATTTGAAATCACAAGGTCAAATAAAAATGAATGGTCTCGAATGGACAGCCCGTTCTGCAGACAACAATCCTATTCCTGCAGGATGCGAAGTTGAAGTTGTTGAAGTCTCAGGTGTTAAACTAATAGTAAAACAAATCCATTAATTATGAGGGAGGTATTCACAAATGGACGAACCAATTACTTGGCTTATTATTATTTTATTAATTATTGTAGTTATAATTATCTTAAGTACAATCAAGATTGTACCTCAGGCACATGCCTATGTTATTGAAAGACTTGGTACTTATAATGGAACCTGGTCAGTAGGTCTTCACATGAAGGCCCCTGTTATCGACAAAGTAGCACGTAAAGTAACTCTCAAAGAGCAGGTTGTTGACTTTGCTCCACAGCCGGTTATCACAAAGGATAATGTTACAATGAGAATTGATACAGTTGTATTCTTCCAGATTACAGACCCTAAGCTGTTCTGCTATGGTGTTGAGAATCCTATCATGGCTATTGAAAACCTGACAGCTACTACTCTTCGTAACATAATTGGTGATCTCGAACTTGACCAGACTCTTACATCAAGAGAAACTATCAACACAAAGATGAGAGCTACACTTGATGAAGCTACAGACCCTTGGGGTATTAAAGTAAACAGAGTTGAGCTTAAAAACATCATTCCTCCTGCTGCTATTCAGGATGCAATGGAGAAACAGATGAAAGCAGAGCGTGAAAGACGTGAACAGATTCTTCGTGCTGAAGGTGAAAAGAAATCAGCTATTCTTCGTGCCGAAGGTCATAAGGAATCCGTTATTCTTGAAGCTGAAGCCGAGAAGCAGTCACAGATTCTTCGTGCTGAAGCAAAGAAGGAAGCAACCATCAGAGAAGCTGAAGGTCAGGCGCAGGCTATACTTGCAGTACAGCAGGCAAATGCAGATGGTATCAGAGCACTTAATGAATCCTCTCCTACACAGCAGGTTCTTACAATTAAGAGTCTTGAAGCATTTGCAAAAGCGGCTGATGGTCAGGCAACAAAAATTATTATTCCATCAGAAATTCAGGGTGTTGCCGGACTTGCCACTTCACTTGTTGAAGTTGCCAAGGAAAACAAATAAATATTATATACCACATAAAAAATACGACCGGATTGTTACTAATCCGGTCGTATTTTTATCTGAATACCTACATAGGAAAAATAATCAAAGTCACTCTTTCATATCAGAACTTTTTTATCATAGCTATTTCCTTTGCATATCCTGCATCATCATTTGGTGTCTCAAGTATAAATGGTTTTCCTTCAAGCAATGGATGAGTTGCTATTCTCTTTAAAGCATCAAGACCTATCTCGCCTTCTCCTATCTTCTGGTGTCTGTCTTTGTGAGAACCACACCCGTTCATGCTGTCATTAAAATGCACTGCCATTAACTTATCGATACCTATAATCTCATCAAATTCTTTAAGCACTCCATCAAAATCATTTACAATATCATATCCGGCATCCCAGGTATGGCATGTATCAAAACATACGCCTACCTTATCTTTAAGTTCCACCATATCAAGAATAGCCTTTAGTTCTTCAAAACTTCTGCCTACCTCTGAGCCCTTGCCGGCCATAGTCTCAAGAAGTATTGTAGTATGATACTCCGGCTTGAGTGATTTATTTATTGCTTCAGCTATCATCGGAATCGCTATATCTGCACCCTGGCCAACATGTGAACCGGGATGGAAATTATAATAATTGCCCGGAATATATTCCATTCTCTCCATGTCATCCTGCAGCATCTCTACAGAAAATTTTCTTATATTTTCTTTTGCTGCACAGACATTCATGGTATATGGCGCATGTGCTACTAATTTGCCAAAATGCTGTTTCTCCATCAACTCTGCCAGTGCTTTTGCATCTTCGGCATCTATCTCTTTTGCTGCTCCTCCCCTGGGGTTACGCGTAAAAAATGCAAACGTATTCGCTCCAAGCTTCAAAGCTTCCTTCCCCATATTCAAAAAACCTTTTGAGGATGATAAATGGTTTCCTATATACATTTTTTTCTCCTTACCTTATATGCAAATAAAATATCCTGTCATCTTATTATGCACACTTCAACACTTTGCTTTTTATTATTTTAATAGAAAAAATCAATTCTATGGTTCTTGAAGTAATATTCCTTGTCATGTTCGTTTACTTCACGAAGCACCTTACATGGATTTCCTAACGCAACTACACCACCCGGTATATCACTTGCCACTACACTTCCTGCTCCTATTACCGTATCATCGCCAATAGTTACTCCCGGTAAAATAATAACCCCCGAACCAATCCAACAATTCTTACCAATGGTTACAGGTGCATTATATTGATATCCCTTTCGTCTCAAATCAGGTACTATCGGATGACCTGCAGTTGCAACAATGACATTTGGTCCAAACATGGTATAATCCCCCACATATATATGTGTATCATCTATCAATGTAAGATTGAAATTTGCATATACCTTCTTGCCAAAATGTACATGTTTTCCACCAAAATTTGCACGAAGCGGCGGTTCTACATAGCAGCCCTCGCCTATTTCTGCAAACATTTCCTTAAGCATTTTATTTCTTTTCTCAAGTTCTGTAGGTCTGGTCATATTAAAATCATACAACTTATCAAGACATTTTATCTGTTCCTTTGCAATATCTTCATCATCAGGCAGATACAACTCTTCGCTGTGCATTTTTCTTATTGCTTCTTCACTCATATTATATACCTCCTAAATAATCTACAATCAAACTAAGCGCAGCACCATACATCTTGCTGTATGGTACTACGCTGTCTGCTATTATTTATTCCATTAATTAAACTTATAATAATTGATAAGACATCCATCTGTTATAATCTGTCTCTCATCATCAGTCAACTCACCAAGCTTTAAATCAAGCTCTGCAAAGTCCTTATTTACTACATATGCCTTGATTACCTCATCTTTATTCTTAACTGCATCCTTAATTCCCGGAATAAAGATATAATCATCATTATCAAACACAAAATCCTGATCCATAACAAATGGAAGCATGCCCCAGTTTATAAGATTCGAACGATATCTTTTTGTTGCATATTCCTTAGCAATATTTGCCCATCCGCCAAGCACCTTCTGACATGATGCTGCCTGCTCACGAGCTGAACCATCTCCAGGCTTTACTGCAAATATGGTACTTCCTATACCTGTATTCTTACCACATACACCATCAAACTTATCCTTTATGGAATGCATAACTTCTTTTATCTCCGGATAAGCCTGTCCCATACATTCTCCGGACTCACGAACCTTCTCTACAGCCTGTATAGCCTTTGCTCTGCCTACATAGAGAGGATCCTTTCTTGAAAGTGTGAACTCAGCAAGGCCAAGAGGATTTGAACGATATGATGAAGTTTCACCGGAAGGAATAAGCTCATCTGTTGTAGTTACAGGGTCGTTAATAACTGACGCAACCTTAAGCAGAAGGTTATCTGTAAGAGGAACCATCTCCGGCCAGTCCTTAATATTCGGTCCAAATTTAATTTCAACTGATGCATCAGCCTTGCCCACACCATTATAAACTCTCTTCTCGTAAATACTGCTATCGAAGAAATACTTTGGTGATGTATATTCCACATCCATATCTGTAGCTGCCGTAAGATAACCTTTATTTGCTGCTGTAGCTGCAATTGAACGGGCATCCATAAGTGCAACTGACGCAATCTGTCCATTCTGAACCTTTGAGCCCTCTCTGTTAGGGAAGTTTCTGGTTGAATGCCTGATTGAAAATGCATTATTTGCAGGTGTATCCCCGGCACCAAAACAAGGACCACAGAATGCGGTCTTAACAATAGCACCTGTACCAATAAGTTCAGACAACATACCATTCTTTGCAAGCTCCATATATATAGGTGTACTTGCCGGATAAACAGAAAGTGTAAATTCATCTGCACCTATACTTCTTCCCTTTAAGATATCTGCTGCTGCACATATATTTTCAAATCCACCGCCGGCACATCCTGCGATAATACCCTGATCAACGTAAAGCTTTCCATTACGAACCTTATTCTTAAGTGTAAAATCAACCTTACCATCAAGACTTACAAGTGCACGCTTTTCAACATCGTCAAGGATATCATCAAGATTTGCATTCAATTCTTCTATAGTATAAGTATTGCTTGGATGGAACGGCATAGCAATCATAGGCTTAATCTGTGACAAATCAACATAACATACACCATCATAATAAGCAACATCTCCAGGATTCATCTCCTTATATGCTGCACTTCTTCCATGTATATCATACCATTCTTTTATCTTTTCATCTGTTTTCCATATAGATGACAGACATGTAGTCTCTGTAGTCATAACATCAATGCCAATACGGAAATCAGCTGATAATTTATCTACACCCGGACCAACAAATTCCATAACCTTATTCTTTACATATCCGCATCCAAAAGTCGCACCGATAATTGCAAGTGCTACATCCTGAGGACCAACTCCCTTTGCAACCTCGCCATCAAGATATATTGCAATAACACCCGGTCTTGCTACGTCATATGTTTTACATAAGAGCTGTTTTGCAAGTTCTCCGCCGCCCTCGCCTATAGCCATAGTACCAAGAGCACCATAACGTGTATGTGAATCAGAGCCAAGTATCATTGCACCACATTCAGCCAGCATTTCTCTTGCATACTGATGAATAACTGCCTGATGAGGCGGAACATATACTCCACCATATTTCTTTGCACATGAAAGGCCAAACATATGGTCATCTTCATTTATGGTTCCGCCAACTGCGCAAAGTGAATTATGGCAGTTTGTAAGTACATATGGTATCGGGAATTCTTTAAGCCCTGAAGCTCTGGCTGTCTGGATTATTCCTACAAAAGTTATATCATGTGAAGTCATCTTATCGAATTTAATCTTAAGATTGTCCATATTTCCTGATGTATTATGTTTCTCTAAAATACCATATGCCATAGTATTTTTCGAAGCTTCTTCTTTTGACGGAGCATTGCCAATTTTTGAAGCAAGAACTGCCGCAGCATCTGCATTGTCCTCTATAAGCTCTGTTCCATTTAAAAGATACGCACCATTTTCATATAATTTAATCATACGCTTCCTCCCGGATATATTTATTATATTATTAAGATTTTTATAAAATGCAGAAAGGCTGCCACCGACATACACTCCTGCATATCCTGCATAAAAAAATCCCATGCTTTTGTCATAATAACACATAGCATGGAATTTTAAAAGTCTGTTTTAATAAACCTTCATTTTTAAAGCATTTTTTATATTTACATATAAGAATATAACTCTTCTGATATCCTCCGGCAAAATTTATCTGCTGATTATAAACTGTCTTTTCTCACTTAAATTACTCATTTTTACATATCTTCCATTTCTTAGATACATATTGCTGTCTCTCCATTTATCTGCCGGTGAAAGAAATCTATAGTCTTTCCCATCATCATCACACGAATAAAACACATATGCTATACATCCGCCTATGCTGTTATTGCTTATACCCGAAAAACGGTTTCCATATATTGATACATTTTTAAACCTTATCAACATTAATGCATAGCCTGTTACCTTATTAAATACATTATTCTTAATTGTTACATTAGTTTCATAATATCCCTTGCCTCTTGAAGTATGATTACCTATCGCACGAATAACATTTACAAATTTGCAACCTGATATTGTTATGTTATTGCACACTGTATTGTCATTACTCATTTTGCAGGTAGGACACGCATAAGTATAACGGCACTTATCTTTACGCGAATTTCCGACATCAGAATAATCTGTTTCAATCTGAATTACCTCTTTTGTAAACATAACATTAGTTTTATTATGTCCGTTTTTTACCTCTTTAAACTTTTTTTCACTTGCATATTCATCTGAGAATTTTATATATCTGCCTTTAAAATTTATATAATTCAAATCCTCAAAAACGCAATTAGATATCCTGACATCTTCCATACCTGTCAATTGAAAAGTATGTCCTGACAAACCATTTTTTACTATTATATTTGAAACCTTAAGATTTCTTCCATGAGCAGCATTCATTACATTTGCCTGATAATATTGATTTCCGTCACTGCAATTTATAGTCAGGTTCGCTATTTCTATATTCTTAAACCCATTATATCCTTTAATAGCAGAACTTCTGTCATCAAATGTAAGAAAAACCACTTTATTATTCTTCTTGTTAAATACAACTTTATCAGCTATATTCATACCGGATTCACATTCTCCGTATATTTTTGTATTTGAATATAATCTGAAATAATCATTCACATCATAGGTTCCCTTTGAAAATTTCACAACAAGATATCTGTTCTGGGCGTTTTTGTCTATTCTGCCGTTTTCAAAATCACAGTTTTTTTCAAATATCTGCTGTAAGTCAAAATTACCTTTGCCCGTTAAATCATCTTCACTAACATAAGCATTTTTTCTTTTATCAATTACCCAGCTGTTATATATCCACCTGCCTTTGCTGTCAAATGTTACCTTGCATTTCCAGACAGGTTTCTTATCTGAATTTTTATTATATAACCATGCATATATTGTCCCGTCACAACTTGATATCTTACCAACTGATTTGTTTTTTGCTGATAAGTTTGTTTTTCTATATTGATGCTTATGCTTTGCCCCATTTCCTACAGCCTTGGGAACAGCATAAGTCACTGTCGCATATTCTGTCTCCTCATTTTCTTTCTCATTCTTATTCTCTGATGCATATACTCTCCCCTTTAACATAAGCATACTGCAACATATAATTGTAAGCATTATGAATATGCCCGCAATCATTACTATTCTTCGCCTTTTTTTTGTCATTTCTTCACCCCCATCCCATGTTTCCTGATTATTTCTTCATAAGAGAAATGCAGAGAGACTGATACCGGCAGTCTCTCTTACACACTTTAGTATTCAAAATGGCATCCCCTCTTCAGAGATGCCACCATCAGATCAAAACTCTCTATTGTTTAAATATGCTTCATATTCTGCATTCTGTTTTGCAAGCTTTCTTTCACGTTTTCGTTTACTCCGCACATAAGCTATAGATGATGCTATAACTATAATAAGCACAATAGTAACAAATATACATATATAATAATATATCTGATATGCAGGGAACATTTTGTAATATTCTTCCGCCGATTTACCTGTTATCTCATGTGATGAAGGTGCATCCGCTCCACCATGTTCATGTCCCTTCCAGTCAGCATCTGATTTGAGGAAATATTCATATGATACATTTTTTCCACCTGCGTCATCCCATGTAAGGTCTATATTATACCAATAACCATCCACAAAAACCTTATTCCATGCATGATTATCACCTACTTCATATGTAACAGGTATTCCTTCCTTCTCCATAATCCTGTAAAAAGATAATGCATATCCATTGCAGGCTGCCAATCCCTGATATAATGTATTATATGCACCACTTCCGGCATAGCTGTATTCACAATATCGTACTATGTAATCGTGAACAGCCTTAACCTTCTCATAATCACTCAAATCTTCAATCTTGTTGCATATAAGAGAAATTCTTAAATCTGCAAGAAAATATTTAAGTTTATTGAGGTAATAATCATATTTAATATCAAGATAATATCTTCCATCTTTAACATCATATGTATATTCAATTCCATAAAAATTTGAACCCTTATATGGATCAGCCGTTATAGCATTATCTACTATGGCATAATAATCAATTTCATAAGGTTCAAAATCCATAACATAATAGCCATGTTTTTTGAAATCCATATTATCCATTGTTATCTGACTATAGAGATTGTCCATATCAGTTACTTCATTGTATTTCCATTTACCGAACTTATAAGAACAGAAAAAAACAGCTGTTACCAGCAATACAAATAGAAAAATATATTTAGTTATACTCGTTTTCATCACAACTTACTCCTCAATTTTTATCTAACGACAGCATATCATATTTGCAGGCCAATCACAATAGCAACTCTATAGATGAATATTATCAATAATTTTTTTTGTGCAAAGATGCTTTTTAGCAAATTATTTCGGTATACAATACATTTTCGCACTCATTTTCAAAATATTTTTTGGTAAATATTGCATTTGCGTTAAATTTTTCTGTAATTCAAGTTGTTTGCTAGAATTTTGTGCTTTACATATTATTTATACATGTTATAATTAGTAAGATTATGTTTTTTATCAATAGGAGATGTAAAAAAGTGAAAGATACTATCGAAATCAGATGGCATGGCCGTGGTGGCCAGGGTGCCAAAACAGCAGCACTTCTGCTTGCAGATGTTGCTTTTAAAACAGGTAAATATGTTCAGGGATTTCCTGAATACGGTCCTGAAAGAATGGGTGCGCCTATTACAGCTTATAACAGAATAAGCAGCAACCCTATCAGAGTTCATTCAAACATCTATACACCTCAATATGTTGTAGTTGTTGATGAATCACTTATCGGAGCAGTTGATGTAACTGCCGGACTCCGTACCGACGGTGCAATTGTTATTAATACACCTAAGAGTGTTGAAGAAATCACGCCTCTTTTAAATGGCTATCAGGGAAAGGTATATACCCTTGATGCAAAAGAAATATCAATGCAGACACTTGGTAAAAATTTCCCTAATTCCCCTATGTTAGCTGCTATTGTAGCTGTAAGCGGAATCATGGAAAAGGATGACTTCCTTGCCGATATGAGAATATCGTATCATCACAAATTTGCAAAGAAGCCGGAAGTAATAGAAGGAAATATGAAGGCTTTGGAACTTGCATTCAAGGAGGTAATGAAATAATGAGAACTGACATCAGCAAGATACATGAAAAAAGTAAATGGCAGGATATAACTCCGGGTAACCAGGTATATGGCGGCGGCACTTCAAAGGCATTTAATACCGGCGAATGGAGAACCTCCACACCGGTACTTGACGAAAACAAATGTGTACATTGTCTGCTGTGTGCTCCCGTATGTCCTGACAGCTGCATTCCTGTTGTAAGCGGCAAGCGTCTTGCATTTGACCTTGACCACTGCAAAGGCTGCGGTATCTGTGCATACCAGTGCAAATTTGGTGCAATTACAATGAAGGAGGGTAAATAAATGGCAATCAGAGAACGTTTATCAGGAAATGAGGCTGTAGCCCATGCTATCAAGCAGATTAATCCGGATGTTATGCCGGCTTTTCCTATTACCCCTTCAACTGAAATACCTCAGTTTGTTTCAACATTTATTTCAAATGGTGAAATCGACACGGAATTTATACCTGTAGAAAGCGAACATAGTGCTATGAGTGCAGCTATCGGCGCTGAAGCTGCCGGATGTCGTACTCTTACAGCAACTTCATCATGTGGTATGGCACTCATGTGGGAGGAATTGTATGTTGCCGCATCAAATCGTCTTCCACTGGCTCTTGCCCTTGTAAACAGAGCTTTATCCGGTCCTATAAATATCAACTGTGACCACTCAGACAGTATGGGTGCACGAGATACCGGCTGGATACAGATATATGCAGAAAATAATCAGGAGGTATATGATAACTTTGTTCAGGCATTCAGAATATCTGAGCATAAGGATGTCAGACTTCCTATTATGATATGTCAGGATGGTTTTATTACAAGCCATGCTGTAGAAAATATTGAGCTTATCGAGGATGATAAGGTTAAGTCATTTGTCGGAACATATGAACCGGAACAATACCTGTTAAATCCTGATATGCCTATGGCTGTTGGCCCATATGCAACGTCACCATATTATATGGAAACAAAGATGGCTCAAAATGAAGCAATGAAAAACGCCAAGCAGGTTATTCTTGATATTGCAAAGGAATTCGAAGCAATAAGCGGTAGAAAGTATGGTTTCTTTGAGGAGTATCGCCTTGAAGATGCAGACTATGCCATCGTTATGATTGGTTCAGCTGCCGGCACTACAAAGGCAGCCATTGACGAGCTTCGCGCAGAGGGTAAAAAGGTGGGTCTTCTTAAGATAAGAGTATTCAGACCTTTCCCAGGTGATGAGATTGCAAAGGCTCTTGCTCACACTAAGGCAGTTGCTATCTTAGACAGAAGTGAAGGTTTCAGAGCAGGTGGCGGTCCTCTCTCAGCAGAAGTTAAGGAACATCTCTTTGATATACATGCAAAAACAAAAGCGGTCAGCTATATTTATGGTCTCGGTGGTCGTGACTATACAACAGATGATGCTAAGATTGTATTTAGTGAACTTGATGATATGATTACAAATGGAACAGAAATTCCTCAATATCAATATATTGGACTTAGAAAATAGGAGGTAAGATGAAATGGCATATAATTTTAAAGAAGTAATGAACAAGCCTGAGCGTCTTGCTCCAGGTCATAGAATGTGTGCAGGCTGTGGTGGAACTATTGCAGTAAGAACTGTACTTCGTGCCCTTCATGAAGGTGATAAGGCTGTCATTGGAAATGCTACAGGATGTCTGGAGGTTTCTTCATTTATGTATCCATATACAGCATATGAAGACAGCTACATCCACAATGCATTTGAAAATGCAGGTGCTACATTATCAGGCGTAGAAACAGCTTATC
>JBJEMQ010000114.1:0-2892 GCA_051879755.1 Coprococcus sp.
TTTACATGCAAGTCCAAAATGCCCTGTACATTCGGTAGAATATTTTGCCTGCCGCATAGTACGAAGCGTCATGCGACTGATAAGGCTTTCACATTCCTCGCCTTCTATCTTATTAAGAAGCTTCTGAAATTCCTTTGGATGTATATTATCCTTTGAAGTTTTAAAGTAAAATCCAAATTTACTTATAAGCAGAGCTAATTGTTTTACTTTTTCTGCATCCGGAGCTTCATGCACTCTGTACTCAAATGGAAGCTCCTGCCAGAAATAATCTTCTGCTATAGTCTCATTTGCAGCAAGCATAAAGTCTTCTATTATTTCATTTGAACGTCTGCGCTCATATGCTCCTATATAAGAAACCCTGCCATCATCGCCTATAAGTATCTTTGATTCATCAAAATCAAAATCTATAGAACCTCTTTCCATTCTATTCTCACGGAGTAAATCTGAGACCTTAAGCATAAGCTGAAACATTGGAACGAGCTCTTTATATCTGGCTGTTTCTTCTTCATTTTCATCCTCAAGTATAGCTGATACACTTGTATAAGACATCCTTCTGTCTACATTTATAACAGTTTCACATATCTTATGATTTACTATACGGCCTCTGTTATCTATATCCATAAGACAGCTTAATGCCAGCCTGTCCTGTCCCTCATTAAGAGAACATATACCATTTGAAAGCTTGTGTGGCAACATAGGTATAACCTTATCTATCAGATAACAGCTTGTACCGCGTTTAAGCGCTTCTTTATCAAGCGGTGAATTTTCACTTACATAGTTAGTTACATCAGCTATATGAACTCCAAGTTTATACAATCCATCTTCTTCATATATAGTAATGGCATCATCTAAATCTTTGGCATCCTCACCATCTATAGTAACTGTAGTAAGATGGCGCAAATCAGTTCTGCCTGCCATATCTTTTGAAGATACACTGTCAGGTATCTTTTCCAAATACGACATTACCTCCTCAGGAAAATCCACAGGAATATCCAGCTCACGGACTACTGACAGCACATCCGTTTCAGGGTCATTTATATGTCCAAGTATCTCTACAACCTTACCTTCAGCAGATTTTACCTTATCACCATAATTTAAAATTTCTACCACTACCTTATGGCCGGACATGGCTCCCATAGAATTCTTCTTTGAAATAAATATATCACCATCTATCTTCTGATTGTCCGGAATAACAAAACCAAAGCTTTTATTTTTATCATATACACCAACGATTCTTTTTAGTCCACGCTCAACCACCTTAATGACTGCTGCCTCAGTTCTTTTTCCATAATTACTGTCTGCAGCCTGTATCAGAACTATATCTCCATGATAAGCTCCGCCTGTTTTTTTCTCAGGTATAAAGAAATCCTCTGGCATTCCATCAACTCTGACAAATCCAAAACCCTTCTTGTTACTTATAAACTCTCCCCTATATATTCCTTCACCCATCTTTTGATATTTTCCTTTAGAAGTTCTTGATATAAGCCCTTCATCTATCAACTCATCAAGAATGCTGTGAAGCTCATCTCGGTCCTCATATGGTACCTGTATAAGATAACACAGTTCTTTAAATTTAAGTGGTATATATGATTTATCGCATATAAGGTTATAAATATTCTCTTTTCTTTCTTTTCTCAATATATCTTCTGACATATATTATTCTCCAAATACATCTTATATATTATTTCACATACACTAAAAGGTGCCTACATATATTATGTAAGCACCTTTCTAATCTCATACCTGCTAAAACAGTTTTGAATCCAGCAATAAGGCAATTCCGATAAATAATATACCGAGAACTGTTGTAATCTTCTTAAGTACCTCTTCTTTTGAATTACCCTTATTCTTACTCCAATATGAGTTATCATATCCTCCGCCTGTAATCGAGTTAGTCAGACTGGCTTCTTTTCCTTCCTGAGAAAGAACTATTATGATTAATGCTATACATATAACAACATATGCAACTGTAATTATTGTCTTTAACATCATGCCACCTCCATTCTTAAGGTATGGTGCATATACTCAAAAACAGCACCAACTTCACATATGATAACATACGGAATAAATAATATCAACTTATTTTTTATTTTTTGCCAAATTTTTTTAGTTCAGGCTTCTGTGAAACCTGATACCTTATTCATACCTGTTTTACAAAATCATTTTGTATAAAATCATAAACTTTTTATTGCAAATCCATGATTTAACGGTCCGCTTCCTTTGCCCAGATTAAGCATATCCTTTAAAGCATTCGTAATATATTTTTTTGCCTTATCTACTGATACTTCCATACTGTATCCCTTTGCAAGATTAGATGCTATAGCACTGGACAATGTACATCCTGTTCCATGTGTATTTGTGTTATCTACCCTCTCACCAAGAAACCATTTTTCTTTATTATCACTATATAGTACATCATTTGCATCACCTATACTATGACCACCTTTACATAAAACAGCGCAATTATATCTGTTATTTATTATTTTTGCTGCTTTAACCATATCTTCAGTATCCGATATGGTAATATTACTTAATATTTCTGCTTCCGGAATATTAGGTGTAATAATGTCTGCCAGTGGAATAAGTCTTTCAGTTAATGCTTCTACAGCATTATCTTCTATCAGCCTTGCCCCGCTGGTAGCAACCATAACAGGATCTAACACAATATTTGTAAGCTTATACTTTTCTATAGCCTCAGCTATTACCTCTATAAGACCAACCGAAGATACCATGCCTATCTTTACTGCATCAGGAAATATATCTGTGCATACAGCATCTATCTGTCTTTCCAAAAATTCCGGAGTAACATCCCTGATTCCATATACACCCTCTGTATTCTGTGCTGTAAGTGCTGTTATTGCACTCATACCATATACACCATTTGTAAGCATT
>JBJEMQ010000115.1:0-12441 GCA_051879755.1 Coprococcus sp.
AAGCCAAAAGTCTTTATATCAGTCATTGTATCTCTATTTATCTGAAGCATATCAATTGTCTTATCTTCATGATTTAATACCACAAGCATAAGGAAGTCAGACTGCCCATTAAGCTCGTTACCGGATGCCTGAATTGAATCCGTACCAATTATAAGTATTGCTTCCGTATGACTGTTTTTTACATATGTTTTTCCATTATAGCTGATTGTTGTATCTGTATAATCAGTGTAAGAGGCTTCATCATGCTTCTTATCAATTAAACTTAATAATATACATATCAAAAGAAGTATTATAAAGGCAACAGCAAATATTAAGAAAATATTTCTGTTTTTTTTATTCTTTTGCATTTTTTCTCTTCTTTCCAAATATTATAAATATTATTATGAGAGAAATTAAAACAACTCCTGAAACAGCAATAAGGATTATGGTTAAATAATTATTGCTTTCCTTATTAGTAGCATTAGCAGAACTGACATCAGGATTACTTAAATCTGCTTCAGTAGCTTCAGTAGCTTCAGTAGCTTCTATAGCTTCTGCTTTTTCTGTAAGAAATGCAACTGTTCCAATTGAATCAATTTTTATTGTAACAGTACCATCATCATTACGTTGTATGTTTTCAGGAGCAACAACTGTACAATTATTATTTTTATCAAAAAAAAGAACGTACAGAGGTTTATCCTGTGATAAATCGATTTTGAATGTGGCCACAATATGATTATCAGAATTATCTGCATAACTATAATATTCGGAAGAAATATAAATATTAACCAAATCTAAAACTGCTGTATTATCTGAGTTTAATGCCTTCCCATATAAAGTTGTCATTTCCTTATATACATCACTCATATCATCAGAATTTGTAATAAAACTATACGCCGTCATAAGCGATGCTGTTATATCTGCATTCTGAGCATTTTCTGCTTTCTCCATAGGTGTAATAATAATAGATTCCATAGGTATTTTAGTTATAAGATTTCCATTAAAATCATTAATAGTAATTTCTTCTGTCAGTGTAGGACCTATGTCGATACTTGGACTTTCAACAAATGGCGATGCACATATATGTAAGAATTCTCCTGATATAGCAAATATCAGACATAATGAACATAAAAAAGCAACTATCTTCTTCATCAGTTTTCTCCTTTATAACTATTTTATTACTTGTATCTAAAAACAACAGAATTGCGGTTGCATTATCTCAGATATACTATTTTTATGCTTCGCTGTATTCTGCATATTTTTTACCTTTTTTATAATAATGATTTTCAATTTGAAAATCGTTATAAACAAATCCAAGCATTTTTACATCAGCAAATTTCAATTGTGCCATACTTTTGGAAAGAAGTGTTTTATCTGTAACCTCATGTCTGACTACCATTATCATGCCATCTATAGCCGACGATAAAACTATTGCATCAGACACTACATATACAGGCGATAAATCAATGATTATAGATGAATACTCTTTCTTCATATCAATTATCAGCTTCCGCATCTTATCTGAAGAAAGAAGCTCGCTTGGATTAGGTGGTATGTCTCCTGAGAATATGACATCTCCGTATTCTCCTAAAAATTTCCTTGCAATAACTTTTTCCAATCCACACTGACCTGTAAGAAAGTTTGAAAGTCCTTTACTTCTTTTTTCATTCAGATAATATCCAAAAGATGGCTTCCGAAGGTCGCCTTCTATCAACAATACCTTTTTATTATGCTTTGATATTGTATATGCAAGGTTAATGGAAGTAACACTTTTTCCCGCACCACTCATTGCGCTTGTAATTCCAATTGAATGACAGGTTTCATCATCAGCAAATGACAACCCAATATTAGTCATTAAAAGGTTATTCGCTTCGCTTGCAGCAAAATTCAGTTTTTCACAAATATTTGGCTTTTTATCATGATTTGCTGACTTTTTTTCCATTCTTAATGTCTCCTTCATCATTTTTATAATGCATATTTCTTCTGTAATATCTTCCATAATTTGTTTTATGGTTAAAATTTGGTACAACAGTAAGAATCGGTATATCATATGTTTCTGTTAAATAATCGTCGTTTCTGACAGCATTATTTGATATATCCTTTAAAAATATTATAAAAACAGCCAGAAAAGCACCAATAAATAAACCAATTAATGTATTTTTAGTATATGATGGTGAAATTCGTCCAGGTTCTATAATTGTATTATTAACAATTCGCACATCACTTCCATCAACAATTTCAGCTATTCTAAGTGGCAGCACCCTTATAATGGAGTCTGTTATATTCTTTATTTCTTTTTTATCCGAACCGGTAACACTTACTTTAAAAATTTCAGTATCACCGACAGCTTCAGCACTAATCTTATTGTTTAAATATTCATATGGGAGGTCACTCATTCCTGCATCATCCAGGATTTCCCTATATGTATCCGGTGTATTCAGGATAGCTTTATATGTATTTACCAGACTTTTTGCCATGGTCAAGTCCATTTTACCAATATCAACTTTGCCGTCACTTAATGATATTTTTGTAGTATTTACATAAAAAACAGCATATCCTTCATATTGCGGAGTAATTCCAAAATATGTATATCCCAGAAATATACCGCCTAAAATTAAAGCTGAACCTGCAATGATATACCATTTTTGTAAAAACAGCTTAAACAATGCAAGTAAGTCTATAGTATCTTCATTTTCCATAGTTTTTTCCTTTGTGTTAATTAATTATTAGTTATAAATCTTAAATAATATAACACAGATACCATGACAAACCAGTTACAAAAATCACATAAAAAAGCCATATTTATTTAAATCTACCTTACCATCTATGACTTCAATTCCATCTTCTTTCAACATTTTTGCCTGAGCATCTGCCCCTCCAAATGCAAATTCTCCGGCAAGTTCACCTTTGGAATTTACAACACGAAAACATGGAATATGGTCCGGGTCAGGATTTTTGTGAAGCGCATTTCCAACAGCTCTTGCCATTTTCTCATTTCCTGCCATGGCGGCCACTTGTGCATAAGTTGCTACATGCCCTTTTGGAATTTTTTTGACAGCTTCATATATTCGTCTTGTTGGACTATCCGTTATTAAATCATAGCTTTCAGCAATCATTCGTCTGATGTCTCTGTCAGGTATCGAGCCATCAAGAATAATCGTATTCCAGTGCTGTTTGTTCTGATGATAACCCGGAATAACTGAATCGAATGAACTTCTCCAGAAGTCTCTCCACTCCGGATCAACTTTCACATTCAGATTAATATATCCTTCCCGCTCGTAAATCCATAAGAAAGCTTTTTTATTTTCCTTAACTCTGACAAGCTGCCAATTAGAATCATGAAATGGCGACTCCATATATGTACCCTGAAAGGATAATCCGTATTCTAATGCTTCTTCTCTCGTTTTCATATTAATCCTCCAACAAAATAAAAATCAGACCGGTATAGAAACAATGATTTGAAATGAATATTCATCCTGTGATAATGCACGTATTTTTCCGTTGTGTGCCGACACAATAGATTTTGCTATCGAGAGACCTATGCCATGTCCTCCTGTTTCCGAATTGCGTGATGCATCAGTCCGATAAAATCTGTCAAATACATGTGCAATGCTATCCTGTTCTATCTTTGTATTTGTAGTATTATATACTGACAGACATATCATCTTTCCCTGCTTCTCCAAATTCAAAATAATAGTTCCGCCTTTAGGTGAATATTTAAAAGCATTATCCATTAATATTGACACAAGTTTTTGAATAGACTGGTCATTTCCTTTAATAGACAACATCGGTTGTATGGTGCAAATAAATTTTTTATTCTGCTGTATTGCTAATTTCTGAAATGGGTTTGCACTTTCGGTAACTACCTCAGAAAGTGGAAATTCTATTTTGGTCATTGTCTCTTCAGATTCTTCCATTCTCGCAAGCATTACAAGACCATCAGTGAGGGATTTCAGTCTTTCGGTTTGCTGCTTTATATCTGTTATGCATTCGTTCTCTCCAAGTTCCATTTCGAGAATATCTACATTGGCATTAATAATAGTTAATGGAGTTTTAATTTCATGACCTGCATCAGTAATAAAACGTTTCTGTTTTTCATAGCTCTCGGCTATAGGATGTATAATCTTTCCGGAAAAGAAACAAATAACAGTAAATACAACAATAATACCAACCAGTGTCATTACTAGGCTTGCATATAAAAAAGTACGAAAACTTGATAGTTTTCGCTCACAATCAAGAAAGATAATACATGTATTTCCATTATCATTGTATCGGGTAAAACGGAAATCCCCAATAAAACCTTTTATGTCATTTTGGTTTATAACGCTTTGAGCATATTGAACTGCAGAATCTGAATCAACGGAGGCAATTTTACTTGTTTCTGTAAGTATTACCTCTCCTGATTTGCCAAGTAAAACCGAGAAATACCTGGATTCATATGGAAGTTCAGGCGACATGCCATGAGGCAAAGGCTTTCCTCTATGATTATCAGAACCTTCTTTATTATCCATATCAGGAAATCTTCCCTTATTTTGTGAGAGAATTGACAAAGTTAAATCTGCTTCCGAGATTACCGCATTATAACTGATAATATTCATACCTGCAATAATAAATATAAGAAGGACAATCAGTGCAGTCATAGACAAAGCAATAAATCTGATTTTTAACTTTCGAATCATTTTTCCTCCTCCAAAGAATATCCTGCGTTACGATAAGCTTTAATAAAAATATTAGCATGCAATGCTGTCAATTTTTTGCGTAGATATGATATATATACCCATACCACATTTATTTCCGCTTTACAGTCAAACCCCCATATTTTCTCCATGAAATGTTCTGCTGAAATAATATTATGTGGATTTGACATTAAAAGCTCTATCATCTGAAATTCCTTATTTGCAAGATGGAATCTTCCTGATGGAGAACTCAGCTCAAAAGTAGCGCGGTCAAGCGTCACATTACCAAATAACAGCTTAGAATCTACTTCGGCCTGTGTCCGTGTAATAGCACGAATGGCTGCAAGCAGTTCCTTGGAATCGAACGGCTTAGTCAAATAGTAATTTGCCCCACTGTCAAGTCCTAAAACTTTATCATTAATTTCAGATTTTGCTGTCAGAATCAATACCGGAATCTGATTACCGTTAGCACGAAGCTTTTTTAATACAGTAATACCGTCCATTTTAGGCATCATTATGTCTAAAACTACAGCATCATAATTACCGGTTTCAAGATATATCAGCGCATCCTCTCCATCGTGTACTGCATCAGCCGAGTAATTATTCTTTTCTAAAATTTTTACAAGAGCTTTTGCCAATGACTTTTCATCCTCAGCAAGTAAAATTCTCATATTGTAATCACCCTTTCTATATTAAAAGTATATAATCTTATTTCATCTCAAAAACTAATCTCTCGCCGTTCGCACTAAATAGACTTCGTCTGCTTCTGCTCACTTGCGCTCATTATATCATACATATTAAAACTTAAATACAATTTAAAATGACAATTTCTATCTTGTAATCGAGTCAAAAAAGTTTCTGTACTAAGCAAAAAACTTTACATATTTTTTACTTCATTTAAGTTTCGATATTTATAATGAAACACGCAAAGGAGGGAATACATATGACATATCAAGCTGTTTTTATGAGATATGAAATGAAATACCTGCTGACACAAGAGCAGAAAATGAAAATACTACAGGCAATGGAGCCATATATGTCAATAGATAAATATGGGCGTACTACAATACGTAATATTTATTTTGATACAGAAAATTACCGTCTGATTCGTACTTCAATCGATAAACCTGTATACAAAGAAAAACTGCGGATTCGCAGTTATAGTCAGGCGTCTCCTGAAAGTACTGTTTTTGTAGAACTGAAAAAAAAATACAAATCAATTGTATATAAGAGACGACTTTCATTATCGGAACTAAATGCGATGAAGTGGATTTGCGGTAAAGAAAAATGCAATATAGAAACACAGATATCAAAAGAAATTAACTATTTTCTGGATTATTATAAAACACTTCATCCTGTGGTATTTCTTTCATATGAACGTGAAGCATTTTATTCCAGAGATAATTCCGACTTCCGCGTAACATTTGATGATACAATTTTGTGTCGGCAAGCTGATCTTACACTGGAATCAGAAGTTTACGGAACACCAATTCTTCCGAATAAAATGGTATTGATGGAAATTAAGTGTTCCGGTGGAATCCCTTTATGGATGACAAATGTTTTGTCCAAAGAACATATATATAAAACTTCGTTTTCCAAATATGGAACAGCATATAAAGAATTAATATTTCCACAATTAAAAAGCAATAATATATATCAGCAAAAGGAGGCTTTTTTCTATGATTAAAACATTATTTAAAGGATTATTTGACTCAGAAATTACGGAGGTTATCAGTGTAACAGATTTTCTTCTTTGTCTCGTTTTTTCACTTGTACTTGGATTTGTTATCGCTTTGACATATATGTATCGAACCCGTTATACAAAAAGTTTTGTGATTACACTTGCCCTTCTTCCTGCCGTTGTCTGCATTGTTATCATGTTAGTGAATGGAAATGTAGGAACAGGTGTAGCCGTAGCAGGTGCTTTCAGTCTTGTTCGTTTCCGTTCAGTTCCGGGAACTGCCAAAGAAATATGTATTTTGTTTCTTGCCATGGGGACAGGACTAATCTCGGGTATGGGGTATCTTGGATTTTCGGTATTATTTACAATTATTATGTGTGTAATGTTCATGCTTTATAACAGACTTAATTTTGGTTTTGAAAAAAAATCAGCAATCTACAAAACTTTTACTGTTACTATACCTGAAGACCTTGATTATACAAATGTATTTGACGATATTTTCGAGGAATATACTACATCACATGATCTTGTCCATGTAAAAACAACTAATATGGGAAGTATGTTTCGTCTTACATATAATGTGTCCTTATGTGATATAACCAAAGAAAAAGAAATGATTGACAAATTAAGATGCAGAAATGGTAATTTGGAAATTGTAGTTTCCAACCAGGCAACCGCAGCGGTAGAACTTTAATTGAAACAGGAGGTTGAAATTTTATGAGAAAATTTATTTCCCTAGCTTGTACTTTAACATTAGTACTTATTTTGTTTAGTGGCTGTAGCAGTACAAAAACAGACAGTATCAATTCATATGAGGATACTGAACATGACAGCAATATAGATGAAAGTAAAAGTAACATACCAAGCACAGATTATATATCAGAAGAATCAAACATATCACAGACTAATCCGGAAATGTTTTCTGATAGGGATTATGAGGTCGGATATGATAAAAACACTGATATTACAATTCAGTTAAATGAAAATACGGCAGTATCAACATCTGACAGTGTCCAGATTTCAGATAGTACAGTTACAATTACAAAAGAAGGTACATATATTATTTCCGGCACGTTGGATGATGGAATGATTATTGTAAATGCTCCGGATACTGCAAAAATACAACTGGTGTTGGATGAAGTAAATATTAATAGTAAAACATCGGCAGCATTATATATAAAAAATGCTGATAAAGTGTTTCTTACTCTTGCAGATGATACAAAAAACACTCTATCAAATGGAGGTACATTTACTGCTATTGATGAAAATAATATTGATGCGGCAGTCTTTTCAAAGCAGGATCTTACTCTTAATGGTTTGGGAAATCTGACTGTTACCTCACCTTCCGGTCATGGTATAGTCTGCAAAGATGATTTGGTTATGACTAGTGGCACATATAATATAAGCTCTGCTTCCCATGGTTTTGAAGTCAATGACAGTTTCAGACTTGCAAATGCAACGATAACTATTGATGCAGGCAAAGATGGTATTCATGCAGAAAATAGTGATGATACTTCCCTGGGATTTGTCTATGTTTCAAGTGGTGTCATTAATATCGAATCTGAGGGTGATGGTATCAGTGCCGGGGCTTATATACAGATTGAAAATGGTGATTTTAATATCGTTGCAGGAGGCGGCAATGAAAATGGACTTAAATCATCTTCTGATTCTTATGGAGGATATATGGGCAAGGGCAGACCTGGTGATTCTTCGTTTTCAGATACAGAGGTTAACAACAGCACAAGTATGAAAGGCCTGAAAGCAACCGGTAATATATTAATATCATCTGGTAATATAACTGTAGATTCAGCAGATGATTCAATTCATTCTAATGCATCAATAACAATAAATGATGGTAATTATATAATCGCCAGTGGTGATGATGGTATTCATGCTGATGAAACAATAGATATCATATCCGGCACAATTCAAATCAGCAAAAGCTATGAAGGAATTGAAGCATTAGATATTAATATATCAGGAGGTGATATTCAACTTGTGGCATCTGATGATGGTTTAAATGCTGCAGGTGGTTCTGATTTAAGTGGTACCTCCGGTGGTCGTAATGCTATGTTTGATGATGGTATGGAGGGAGCTTTTGCTTCTTCTAGTGGAAGTATCGCAATTTCCGGTGGAACACTTTATATCAATGCCGCCGGTGACGGCCTGGATTCTAATGGCTCACTGTCAATTACAGATGGTTCTATTACAGTTTCCGGTCCAAATTTCGGTGACACCTCAATTATTGATTTTGATACTTCAGGAAATATAGGTGGAGGAACTTTTGTAGGAACCGGTGCTTCAGGTATGATGCAGAATTTCAGTTCATCCTCAACACAGGGCAGTATAATGATAATTACAGGTACTCAACCGGAAGGAACAAATATTAATTTAACTGACGCTGACGGAAATGTTTTAATTTCCACTACAGCCAATCAGGAATTCTCCTGCGTTATACTCAGTCATGCATCCATCGAAGTGAATGGTGTTTATACTCTCACTGCCGGTTCTTTTACTACAACAATCACTATGGAAAGTATTATTTATAATTCGGATAATACCAATAATATGGGAGGTAATGGCGATATAGGTAAAAAAGGTGGTATGGAAAGAAATAGATAAATTGTGTGGAGCTGTGCACCAATTCATTTAGTGCAGCAGCTCCACATTTGAATCATACACAAAAATATTTCTACTTTCTCGTAAACAATCTTTTTTTTACGTACTCTTCTGTCTTTACCGAAAACACTGCATATCCCGTCTCTCCAATTGTATGTTTCAATTTTTCCTCATCCAATGGATTATCGGACAGTATCTCCGTAAGTCCTTTACTGTGGGAAGAAGTGACCTTTTTACCACAAAACTCTTTCGTACCGCATCATTTATATGGGATTCGCACATTCCACATGCCATACCGTCAATTTTTAGTGTTGTTTTTATCATATTAAAAACCTCCGTTTCTGGTAATAAGTACAAATTCCTCCTATGCAATGCTCCATCCTTCCGCCAACTCACTTGCTTTGGTGAAACCCAAACATTTTTATGCACATACTGTCATTTGGACAAGATTTTTTCCCTCGGCGAATACTTGGCGATATACTTCAGAGCATTTCTTTAGTTTGTCGAAGAGTTGTGTTTTTTCTTTTTCGTTGCAATATACTTTCCATAAACCGCAGCATTTACAATTCTGACCTCTGTTTTCAATAAATCCCGTTACATCTTCCGGTGGATACCCCAAAAAAATACCAATCTCATGCGGAAAACAGGTATAAGCAAGTAATCTTTCCTTAAGATGCTTAATACAGCTTTCAACATCATTGCTCCTATAGCCATATTTCATAAGTAATTTCATTACCCCTGGATTTTCTAATTCTTTCTGCACATGACTGAAACGGTAAGTATAAATCAGTGCTGCATTTTCATTCCATTGAAGCACTTCAACAAAAACTCCGCGTCCGTTCAATAGATGGTTAGTCTCTTCAATTTCTCTCAAAGCGTCTGCTTTCCAATGATAAAAATATCTAAAGAGACTTGCACTTTTTAATCCTGCCAGTGTAGGAGCACAATGTTCAACTAATCCATTTTCCAAACTCTTATCATTCATATCAGCTTCTCCACTGCTTTCCATGCTATATTCCGGCCAGACTTCTTCCAAGCGCTTCGCATTCTGAAAGTGCAGATTCGTCTGGTATTTCATGGCAAATTAATCCTTCGCCGTTTAAAACACTAGCTCCGCATCCACTCATTCTATCTGTCCAGTCGCGCATCCACTGACCATCACCCCATCCATAAGAACCAAACAAAGCAATTGTTTTCCCAGACGCAATACCTTCTACTTCACTGACAAAAGGCTCCATTTCTGTTTCCTCCAGAACTTCAGCACCCATAGCCGGGCATCCAAGTGCAAAACATTTTGCATTCTTTAATTCCTCAACAGAAGCATCTCCTACATAAACTACTGCCGCTTCTTTTCCGGCGTCAGTGATACCTTTTCCGACAGCTTCAGCCATTGCTTGTGTGTTACCTGACTGTGACCAATAAACAACATAAATCTTATCCATAATAAACCTCCTTATTCACATTGAATGCGCTACCACCCGGGTAAACAGCATTATCACCAAGTTCTTCCTCAATACGAAGCAACTGATTATATTTTGCCACTCTCTCGCTTCGGCTGGGTGCACCTGTTTTTATTTGACAGGTATTAAGCGCCACAGCCAAATCTGCAATAGTAGTGTCTTCTGTCTCTCCGGATCTGTGGGATGCAATTGCAGTACAACCGGCTTTATGTGCCATCTTAATGGCTTCCAGTGTTTCCGATACAGAACCGATTTGGTTTAATTTTATCAAAATAGAATTACCACAACCAAGTGCTATTCCCTTTGCAAGTCGTTCCGTATTTGTAACGAATAAATCATCTCCGACAAGCTGAACCTTATCTCCCAGTTCTTTGGTTAGCAACTGCCATCCTTCCCAATCTTCTTCATCCAGTGCATCTTCAATGGATATAATCGGATATTTTTCCACTAATGCTTTCCAATGAGCAATCAGCGATTCTGAAGTAAAGTGTGTTCCTGCTTTCGGAAGTATGTACTCTCCCTTCTTTTCTCCCTTCCACTCACTGGTGGCTGCATCCATGGCCAATTTAAAATCTTTACCCGGTGTATATCCTGCTCTTTCAATTGCCTTTAAAATATACTCTATTGCTTCTTCGTCGCTTGAAAGATTTGGTGCAAAACCGCCTTCGTCGCCGACAGACGTGGCAAGTCCCTGTTCTTTCAAAAGCGCAGCCAATGAATGGAATACCTCTGCACACCACCGCAGAGCTTCTTTAAAACTAGGCGCTCCCACCGGCATAATCATAAACTCCTGTACATCTACGGTATTCGCCGCATGGGCACCGCCGTTTAAAATATTCATCATCGGAACCGGAAGCCTATTTCCTGAAATCCCCCCTAAAAAGCGATACAATGGAACACCCAGAGAAAGAGATGCTGCTCTGGAAGTGGCAATTGACACTGCCAAAATTGCATTTGCTCCCAAGTTTGATTTGTCTTTTGTGCCGTCAGCTTTTATCATGGCTTTATCAACCGAATAAATATCAGACGCATCCATTCCAATAAGTGTATTGCAGATGACTGTATTTATATTTTCTACTGCTTTTGTTACACCTTTTCCCAAATATCTTGTTTTATCCTGATCCCGAAGCTCAAGTGCTTCAAATTCTCCCGTTGATGCTCCACTAGGTGCCGTTCCCCTTCCTATGGTACCATCCTCAAGTGTTACCTCTGCTTCTACTGTAGGGTTTCCTCTGGAGTCAAGTATTTCCCTTCCAACAATTTTTTTAATCTTTAATCCGTTCAATGCATCTTTGCTCCTTTCTTTTATGATATTTTTGTTTGGGACATTCCTCCCGGAAAGAGATTTATCTTTCCGGTTAGAGCAGTTTCAGCAGTAATGCTCTATGAGGAAGCCGTATGATTTATACACAAGAAGTTAGTCGTCACTAACTATAGGCTATAATAACAATTCTTTTTTTGTTCGTCAACAAAAAAGCGACTTATAAAATGAGAGTATTTCTCATCATGTTTAATAAACTTGAACTCAAGTGCTCGACCGGTTTATGATTTTCTCTTTAGATTTAGTAAATTTACGTTTTATAATTTTATAATCTATCATAAAATGAGTTGGGATTATTATGTCCCAACTCATTTCTGAAGAAAAATATCTTTGAACTTTTCCGGACTTCATTTCTTAATTATCATTTGCTTGTCATTTTATTTCTTATCTGTTTTGCCGCCTCAACCATATTACGAAGACTTGCATCTGTTTCCGTAACACCTCTGGTCTTTAAACCACAGTCAGGATTTATCCACAGTTTCTCACTTTCGACTTTTGTAAGCATTATTTCAAGCGTCTTCACAATTTCTTCCACTGAAGGAACTCTAGGAGAATGAATATCATATACGCCCGGTCCAACTTCCGTCTCAAAATGATTCTCCTTTAAGGAGTCAAGAATCTGCAAATCCGAACGAGATGCCTCAAAAGTAATCACATCCGCATCCATATCGTCAATTGCCGGAATGATATCCGTAAATTCACTGT
>JBJEMQ010000116.1:0-2839 GCA_051879755.1 Coprococcus sp.
TGTAATAATACCTACCAGTTTTCCATTTTCTGTAATAGGTACACCTGATATTCTGAATTTTGCCATCAGTGCATCTGCGTCTGCAAGTGTATGCTCCGGTGACAGCGAGAATGGGTCTGATATAACACCATTTTCTGAACGCTTAACCTTATCTACTTCCTCTGCCTGCTGTTCAATAGACATATTCTTATGAATAACACCTATACCACCCTGACGAGCCATGGCTATAGCCATTCTATGCTCTGTTACAGTGTCCATTCCGGCACTCATAAGAGGAATCTGTAATTTAATCTTCTTTGTCAGATTTGTTGTCAAGTCTATGTCGTTTGGTAATACCTCTGAATATGCAGGTACTAACAGGACATCGTCAAATGTAATTCCTTCGCCTATAATCTTACCCATTTTTCTTTCTCTCTCTCTTTCTGATGTAATAATTTATAATGTCAACCGGCAACTAAAAATATATGAAGTAATGCTATCAAATTCACAATTCATTGTCAAGGATATAATTACCAAATTATCAACTTGCTATACAATAATTTTGAATCGCAGCTACTGTTCTGCCTGACTGCTGTCCTGTTCCGAAAAATCTTCAGGTTTATGGTATATATATACTTCGGAGATTCCGATATCTATATTATCATCTCCGACCTGGGCAATGTATATTTCCTCTCCATCATCAAACTCACCATCCGGCAGGAACAATGTATTTCTATCTATATACATAGTATTGCTATTGAACGCATTATCAATCCATATAAAACTATATTCATTAAAATTCTCACCATATATATATAATCCTGTCAATTCCTGCGGCTCCTGAATACTCTCAGGATTTTCCGGATCCGTTTCCGGTGTATATACATATGTTCCTTCTTCTATATTAGTTATATAAATAGGATCTATACCATATTGTATATCTATTGTTTCATATGGCCAGCCCTCAGTCCACATATATCTCTGTCCATACAGCATATCATACTGTATATTTTTCATTATATCATCAAATTCCTCATCACCCGGCTTATAGATAGTATTGAATTTCTGCATATAGCTTTTTGAAAGGCCTATCATATCAAACAGCTTTGTGCTAAGCTGATATGCTTCAACATCTTCTTTCTCTACAGGGAAATTCTTTATATTACTCCATATAAAATATTCCGTCTGATAAAGATTTGCATTTGTAAGGTCATCCTCCGTCAGTTCGAATCCCGGCAGATGGTCACCATACATACACAATACCACCGGCTCATCATATTTACTCAAAGCATTTATAAGATCACCTATAAATTCATCCATTTCGTAAAGCTGATTACAGTAATATGTCCATTCTGTATCAAGTGATTCATCACCTGTTCCCGAAACCTTTATCGGATAACTGAAGTTCTCCTCGTCTAATACATTCGGATATCTTCCATGTCCCTGCACACTTACAGTAAACACAAAATCACGTCCCTTTGTAGAATCAAGATTCTTTATAATCTCCCCTGTAAGAACATTATCCTTTTCCCAGTTCTTCTGTGTATATTCTACATCATACATATATTCAAGAGGTGTGAAAGTATCAAATCCAAGATTTTTATATACCTTGTATCTGTCATAAAATGTACCATCATGGTTATGCATGGCATGAGTTGCATATCCCTGCTTTGCAAGTTCAGTTGCCATAGTCTCACATGTCGTATTGCCAAGAACGGTTTTATATGGATACTCACCGGCCCCAAAATATGCCACATTAAAGCCAGACAGTACCTCAAACTCAGAATTTGCCGTACCCGCGCCTATCGCAGGCATTGTAAGAAAACCTGAAGTACATTCCTCTTTTAACCTGGTGAAGTTTGGCACAGGATTCTCACTAAACTTAAGTTCCTTTACATATGAAGGGTCCATAAATGATTCTAACTGTACAACTATTATATTGGGACTTTTTCCTGCATATTTAGCATCCGAAGTACCTACCGTATCCAGTTCTTCTTTTATCTCAAGCATTTTCTCTTCGCTGTAATCCTTTGGCTGACTTATACCAACATCCACCACACTATTTGAAAAACAATATACAAATCCATATTGATTATATGCCGTAGCCAGATTAGAAAAATTATCCGATATAGCCTGCGCATTCAAAGCAATTTTAGTAAACAGCAATACAACACAAAATGTCGCTACTATAAATACTGTTGTTCGGATTCTATATATATTTCCTGTTACAGTCGGCGATTTCAAATACAATACAATAATTCCTGCAAGAGCTATAAACAGGGCAATTGCTACTACTACCACCTGCCATGTTTCAAAATACTTGTCAATAATAGTAATTGTATTCCTTGCCATAAGCATATCAACCGCAGAAAATGGTGTTATTCTGAATCCAAGAACTATACAGTTTGTAATTCCACATAAAAGCCATGCAAATGATATTATACAATAACCAAATATTCTCTTTCTAATCAGAAGAGCAAGTGTCAATGTGAAAAATATAATGGAACAGTTATATAAAAATACCATCGGATCATGCCATATATATTTAAAAGTATCCACAACAGAATGTCTGCCAAGGATTTCAAGAACTATATCAAGTCCAACAGCTATTAATATACAAGTAAATACGGCTGAGTGATGAAAATTTTTCAATCTTTCTTTCATAATCAGATATACCTCAAATCTTATACTCTCTATACTGCCTCTAAATGACAGTTTTACATTTGCGCTCATTATACCATTCTGCATATTTTATTCAATAGTTAAAACAGAGAAAATAATATAAGAAATATACACTTTTTACTTAATTTTCACAAGATACTTACCTTGTTTTTCCTTGTATCCGCCTAGAATTTTGCCT
>JBJEMQ010000117.1:0-2838 GCA_051879755.1 Coprococcus sp.
CATTTTTTCAATGCTCTGTTAACTTAATTAAAACTATTTTTTACTTATTACTATGCTTATTGCATTATCCATATTCTCACATCAACAAAACAAAGGTCCCTGCAACTACCATACGGTAGCCACAGAAACCTTTAATCTAAGAAGCCTTCTTCACGAATCCAACAACATCACTATTGCGTTCCATAATCTTCTTATCTGCTTCCATGTCTGCAATTGACATCCAATAAAATTTCTTTCCATCAATTTCAAATTCATCCTGTTTTGTTAATTCAGAAAATTCATTTAATATAAACTTATAAAATCTGTGTCTATAACACTTGTTTTCATTTGAAGTAGGCGAATACTTTTCGTGAACCTTTTCAAATTCAAATGCGCACTCCATCTTCTCTTCAGGAATCTTTAATTCCATCTGAAGATGCTTAGCAATATTTTGTTCATCCTTAGAAAAATCCTCAGTTATTGTCGCATAATTAAGAAACAATCTACAATCCCATCTAGAATCATAATAAACTAAAAATCTATTTGAATTAGGATTGAATGTATCTTTAATCAATGCTATAGAATGTGGATGCTCTTTCATAAGATTTGCCTCCTCAATTTCATCATATAATGTATCTTTGTTAAACGGATGTTCCACTGCATTATATAATACATATGTTCCATATAGAAAAATTGCAACTCCAAAGAGTACCAAAATAACTTGCAATATCAATCCGAATGTTTTCCATTTCCAGCACTATTTCCTATTCTATCTTTATGATTTGAGAGTATTAACAGCAATCTGTCACTCTCGATATAGATTCTCTTCCGATTATCCAATATTAATTGCACCTACCTTTCAGATGCATAATATTATATCAAAATAATATAGCCTCTGCCACTGTTTTTACACAGTAACAGAGGCTATATAAAATATATAAAACTAATTAAATTCTAACTAATTTTAATATAAGTCATAAGAAATTCTCCCACTTCGTGGGTTCCTCCTTGTGACAAACGATGCACTATTTGTCTGCAATAGCAGCCTGTGCAGCAGCAAGTCTTGCGATTGGTACACGGAATGGTGAACATGATACATAATCAAGACCAATCTTATGGCAGAACTCAACTGATGAAGGATCTCCACCGTGCTCACCACAGATACCAACATGAAGCTTTGGATTAACCGGCTTACCAAGCTTGATAGCTGTCTCCATAAGCTTACCAACACCTGTCTGGTCAAGCTTAGCAAATGGATCGTTCTCGAAAATCTTCTTATCATAGTAAGCATCAAGGAACTTACCAGCATCATCTCTTGAGAAACCAAATGTCATCTGTGTAAGGTCGTTTGTACCGAAGCAGAAGAAGTCAGCTTCTGAAGCAATCTCGTCAGCTGTAAGTGCAGCTCTAGGGATCTCGATCATAGTACCAACTTCGTACTCAAGATTTGCGCCTGCAGCAGCAATCTCAGCATCAGCAGTCTCAACAACTACCTTCTTAACATACTTAAGCTCTTTGATTTCACATACAAGTGGAATCATGATCTCAGGCTTAACATTCCAATCAGGATGAGCCTTCTTTACGTTGATAGCAGCACGAATAACTGCCTTTGTCTGCATCTTAGCAATCTCAGGATATGTTACAGCAAGACGACATCCTCTGTGACCCATCATTGGGTTGAACTCATGAAGTCCATCGATAATTGTCTTAATCTGCTCAACTGTCTTACCCTGTGCATCTGCAAGCTTCTTAATATCGGCTTCCTCTGTAGGAACGAACTCATGAAGAGGTGGATCCAGGAATCTGATAGTAACAGGATTACCTTCAAGAGCCTCATAAAGTGCCTCGAAATCTCCCTGCTGGTATGGAAGAATCTTCTCAAGTGCATTTTCTCTCTCTTCTACTGTATCTGCACAAATCATCTCACGGAATGCAGCAATTCTGTCTTCCTCAAAGAACATATGCTCTGTACGGCAAAGACCGATACCTTCTGCACCGAGCTCACGAGCCTTCTTAGCATCAGCTGGTGTATCAGCATTTGTTCTAACCTTAAGTGTTCTATACTTATCAGCCCAAGCCATAACTCTTCCGAATGTACCTGCGATTGTAGCGTCTACAGTCTTGATAACTCCATCGTAGATGTTACCTGTTGAACCATCGATTGAAATGTAATCTCCTTCATGGAATTCCTTACCGCCAAGAGCAAACTTCTTGTTAGCCTCGTCCATAGCGATATCACCACAACCTGATACACAGCATGTACCCATACCACGAGCAACTACTGCTGCATGAGATGTCATACCACCACGAACTGTAAGGATACCCTGAGCAGCCTTCATACCTGTAATATCCTCAGGTGATGTCTCAAGTCTTACAAGAACAACCTTCTCGCCTCTAGCAGCCCATTCTACAGCATCTTCAGCTGAGAATACAATCTTACCACATGCTGCACCAGGTGAAGCACCAAGTCCCTTACCCATTGGTGTTGCAGCCTTAAGCTCTGCAGCATCAAACTGTGGATGAAGAAGTGTATCAAGGTTTCTGGGGTCGATCATAGCAACTGCTTCTTCTTCTGTTCTCATACCCTCATCAACAAGGTCACATGCGATCTGAAGTGCAGCCTGAGCTGTTCTCTTACCATTTCTTGTCTGAAGCATATAAAGCTTACCATGCTCTACAGTAAACTCCATATCCTGCATATCTCTGTAGTGTTTTTCAAGAATGCTGCAAACGTCTTTGAACTGAACGAATGCTTCCGGGAATTTCTCTTCCATTTCGGAAATGTGCATAGGTGTACGAACACCGGCAACAACGTCTTCGCCCTGTGCATTCATCAGGAATTCACCAAACAGACCATTC
>JBJEMQ010000118.1:0-12253 GCA_051879755.1 Coprococcus sp.
TTGCTTTTTTCACTTCTCTTCTGTTGTCTTCTCTGTATTCATCAAATTGTGAAAGGTCAAAAGTATCCGACATTCTGGTTCTCCTTCCGTTACTATATTACATATTTTTTTCGCACTTCATTGTAATAATATTTCTCACCAGCATCATATAATGTATATGGGCAATAATATTAACCGTGTGGCCATATGACATACAATATCTGTTATGGAATCTGTCGCTTACTCCATAACAAAGCGACAAGTTGGGGAAGGACCAACTTAATATTATTGCTCTTTTTTTGTACTTCTTCTTTTTCCCAATAACAATGCAGAATTATTTAATTTACCATCCCATAATTTTGCATTTAATCTTTGAATATTATTACGCTGAATCTTTTTAGAATTAATGATAAAGTGTTTTGCCACCCGTTGTATCATTATCTTAGGAAGATGGTGTTTCTGTGCTGCATACAATTCTTCTGCTTCCTTAACAAATTCTGCCACATTATCCCTTTTATCCAGTCCCATCAGATGCTCAACTTTGTATAAATCCGTCTTGGTATAATCAAAAGCATCCAAAAACTTATATGTATTACTTTTGGTCGCATTTCTAATCGAAGAATTCATAATTTCCATTAACAACGAAATTGACTCCCAACGCAGATAATTTAAAGCATCATGATCATCTAATTTAGTTTTTTCCTTACGGTAATCCCACTCATCTAAATTTTTAATTTCATCTATTAACTCTAACTTTAATCCTTCCACTTCTAAAGCCCAAACATTAAATATTTTGATTGGCATAGAGTAAATAAGTCGAACACACTTCTCCTTATCTTCCTTTTTCATCATATGTTCAAAACTAGGTAACGTCCTTGAAATAATAATCAATAAAGAAAGTGCTCTTATCATTTTCTTCATTAGAGTTAATTCTGCCTCTTCATCATACGCATATATACTATTGCAAACCACTTCTTTTTCTTTGGCTTTTTCTATCTTTTTCTCTCTTTGAATTTCCTCTTCTTCCGCCTTATCTTTGTCTTCTTCAGTTGCCCTTATAACTTCCAATTGTTCAACATCCGACAAGTATGGAATCTTTATAGGATTCAAAGAAAATTCTTCCCATTCACAGGTACATTCTTCCGCCTTATCCAACAAAGAACGAATTAAATTTAAATTGTCGGTAATATAGGTGACAAATAAAAGAATATCTGCATTTATTCCATAACAAGCATATTCTAGTGCCCTATTGAATTCTGTAAAATCTTGTTCCTCCAAACATTTTCTTTTGATTTCTCTAGCAACAAAATATGCCAAATAATTTTTCTCAGCAAAATAGTATTTCGTATTATTTTTCATCAGAATGTTAGCCTTTGTTAATATATCAACAAAATCTACATAATCAACTTCTGAATCAAATTCATCATTGTATTTATCAATTATCTCGCATATCTCCGTTTGGCTCATTGGATACTTTTTATTACAATGCATGCCATAAGCAATTTTATCCATGATTATTAATATTTTATCAACGCTCATTTTTTTAGCATATGGTTTTATCAGAGAAATAATATTTGATTCAAATACCTTACTAAAGATTTCCCCGTCGTTTTGTATTGTCTCTCCAATATTGTTGCAATAGTATTTCGTAAACTGCACTATGAAATCTGGATCCATTCTAAATAAATTCTTCTGTTTTGCCAATGCTTCACATAATAATTGAATTATATTATCCTGTGCTTGTTCATCCTGCTTCACAATAATTTTTACAATATTTGATACTAGTTTTTCTCTCTTATCTGCATAAAAAGCTTGCATCCTATATTTTACATATTTTTCCTCTAATGCACCTTTTTTTATTCTTTCTTTGATATCAAATTCAACAACTTTACTACATGTGTATATAATTATGTCGAATTCTTTTTCCGCATTCATTAAAAAATTTTCTAATTCCGAATCTTCCAACGCATCCGCATCATCAAGAATCAATACTTTATCACAAGACGGAGCCTGCCTGAATTTTTCATAAGCTACGTCTTCCGAAGAATAGCACTCACAAAAAACATTCTTTATAGTATTCTCATAACTACGCACATAATACGCATGCACAAATAATGTTAAAAAATCTTCTGACAGCTTACAAAATAAAGTCTTTAATAACAGGGTTTTTCCCGAATCATTTCTACCAGAAATAATAACCCTTTTCTCATTACGTATTTCATCAATAAACTCATCTAATTCAGAAGGTTCTTTTCCCATCCTTCTTTCATTAATTATTTCTTCTTCCAATCTAGGAAAAACATAATAATCCGTATATTTCCCAGATATCATATACTTCTTATCCTGAAGCATATCGTCCATATACGACTTTGTTGGCATTAAATTATATTTATTTGTTCTATTTCTTCCCAGAACAGTTTTTTCTTCTTCTTTCCGTATATATATCTTACTGTCAACATTCCACTTGTATTTATAATTATTATATTCTCTCGTTTCAAGGTCTAATATTCCTGCATAAAACTCGCTATTACTCCAATCTCCCTTGTTTGCTAGCTCTCCACCAGAGTAAATTTTTACCTGAGAATTATTATAACCAATTTCCATAGTTGATGAGTAATGTTCATGGCCCACGAGTATCAAATCACTTTTTTCATAAATACAATTTTCCAGTTCCTTTTTCATCAAATAACTATACCAATGGTGTGGATGATGCATCACTGTAAATACATAATCACATTCACCCTCCTGGTACAATTTATTGATTTCATATGATGGCAAATAATGAAATCCCTGATCTTCTTCCTTCTTTAAAGAATAAATTCCTGTATTTATCAAATTAAATCTTATTTTGATTCCCTCTATCGCAATCTCTTTTATATGCACCAAACTTTTTTTATCCGAAAAACAATTTAAACCATTTGCATGATTATAAAATGCTTTCATTTTTTGTTTTTCTGCATCTATACATTCATCTTCTCTATTTTCAGCAAATATTTTATTTAAATCATCACGTTGCAACTCCGAAACACTATGATCTACATCGTGATTACCTGGTACAATACAAAATTCCACCTGTCCTACATCAAATTTTTGTTTGATTCTATTCTTCAAATCCGAAAAAAACTTATAAGCGACATTATATTGTCCTACCATTCCTGAAAACGCAACATCGCCAGAAACCACGACAATTACACTTACAAAGTTCTCTACGTTTTTTATTGCATTGACAATTCCACTCACATTGTCTTTCGAAATATCACCGTAATGCTGAAAATGAATATCACTTAAATGTAATATCAGTACCTTCATCGCCTTCTCCTCTACTATTTATCTAAACCTTACCTGTAAATTCATCTTAATAAACATTTCTCCATCTTCCTCATACAAACTCATATAATCATGTCTGCTTGTAGAAGCTTTCTCAAGAATTGTATTATCCAATAGATATTGTTCAAAAAAGTTTCTGTTATAAATATGATAAGCCAATATTTCTCCATTTGCCTTTACAATAATATAACCACCGTTTGCTTCATCCAGTCCATCCCAAGGTTTTGCTGGTTTCATTCCTAATGCACATGAACAAAGAAACTTCTTAAATTTGTATGTATACATCATGGCATCACGATATCCGAGAGGATCTCTTTCTCCAAGCATTTCAACCAGCTTGTCACAATCCTTTACATCCTCCGAATAGAAATATAGCAGCATATTTCCAATAATCTCTGGCATACTGCTGTCAACCATTATAAGATTTCTTTTGAAACCGTCATGATTCATTCCACAGTATTTCACACTACCGCCATATTCTGCAATTTTTGCCATTCTGTCCTTAATCTTTGTTCTGGTATCTATCGCATTAATCTCTTCTGCTTGTTGAGATGTTATACCTGTAACTTTATATATAAAGTTCGTTGTCATCCCAGCATTCAACAAAGTAGGAGCATGTCCCACTTCTGACTTTATTGAAAATCCCACATTACGTATAAAATTAGTGTGAATATCTTCAATCTGCATTGAGATATCAGTTGTATCAGTTGAAGGTGCCTTGATTTTTGTAACCTTTATTCCATTAGCAAAATTTTCGATTTCTTCTACCTCAAAGCTACCACTATGTGATGCAATCTCTTGTAAAAGTAAATTCGCATTATCATCCAATACCTTCCTTGACACACTCATTACACGGTCTGACTGTATCTCCAAATGTACCTGATCATTTTCAATAACATAATCAATAATCTCACCCTTTACTTCCTCTCTAATAATCTTAAGAATCGGATAATATACTTCATCTATCTTTTCTACCTTTTCATTGGCAGCATAAACCCTCCCCTGACTGAGCAGTTTCATAAATGCATATAATTCTGACCATTCCCCCTTGTTGCCTGACATTTTATTTCCTTTATCATCCATAACCCTTTGCCCCTTTCATATCATTACACCTATCTAACTACGAAATCTAAACGTAAAGTTTATATCTATGCAATAACACGGTTGCTCATAATGAATTGCATCATAATATACATATCCATAATCTCCTCGTTTATCACCATTACGCTTTCTTGAAATATTCTCAGGAATTTCAATTCCATTTAAATATTCTTCTGCCTGAGCTATAGTATATTTACAATATGAACCATGCTCTGGTCTTTCTAATTTCATATTTTTAAATAAATACTCTGTGAATTTTTCATCGGACACAGCTCTACAATACAAGATTTCTCCATTACTTTTTACATCAATATATCCGCCATTAATTCTCCGTGTCCCATCCCAGCGTTTAGAAGCTGTCAGTCCTGCAAAAGCACAGAATAGAAAATCCTTAAACTTTGCTTTATATACCGTATTCGGACTATGTACATTAAGCGGATTAATTAACGCCACTGCTTCAGCTACATCTGACAATTTACGGGTAGCTGGTCTAGCATAGTACCCATAATCTGACAAAAGCATCGCATTAAACACAGATAACATATTTACATCATAATGTTCTAAGTTCCATGTAAAAAACGGTCCTGTTTCTCTTGTTTCTCCATATTTCCTATTATCGATAATTTTACTGCCCAAAAACTTCAAATCCAATTTTTCAGACATCTTAATATAATTTATTCTTGTATCTAAATCACAACCACCCGCGGAATTTTTCATAGAATTTAAATAATGCATTGTTTCTTCGTCGCACCCATCAATTCTATACACCATCTTCGACGCTTGCGAATAATTAAATAATGTCGGTGAATTTCCTAAATGCGATTTCACCGAAAAGCCAATAACTTCACGGCTCGAATCATTGCTATTTAAAACTTCCAAGAGTATATCTGTTTTTTTATCATACTCATCATCAACGCAAGGTTCCTTAATATTATGTATTCCCATTGTATTTACTAAGTATTCCTCGATATCAGGAAAGTCAAATGCCTTCCTGCCTTCGGCCATGCGAATATATTCAAACAATCTTTCAGCATATCCTGAAACCTCTGATATTGGTATTAAAACTCTGTCCTCACGCCCTTCAAATGCAACAATATAATCGGTATTTATTACATACTCATGTTTTACACCCAAATTTTTCCTTATAATCTTTATAATATCCATGTAGACAGACAGAACTTTATTCAAATCTTCATCTCCTGAATAAACCCTACCTTCTGCAAGCAACTTTAAAAAAACATAAGCTTCGCTCCAATCACCTTTATTTAAATGCCAGGCCATACAAACACCCCTTACCAAATCATTTTCTATTTATCTAAAACTTTTCTTATCTCTTTAGCAATTGCTTCAATAACATTAACCGTTACACTGTTTCCTAACTGCTTGTACAAATGTGTATCTGCCAATTCAAGCTTAAAATCATCCGGGAATCCCTGCAACCTTGCCCACTCTCTTGGTGTCATCTTTCTGATTCCCTCTCTATTGACTTCCCCCTTTATGTGTGTAACAGGCGTAAAATCGGTCAGCCGCTTATCGATAATCAAATTTCTTTCACGACCCATTCCCCCACATACAATTGCGCCAGCCTTACCATCAAGATCTCTTATCTCATATCCAAAACCGTTACCTTTTGCTTCGTGACGTGCTTTATGCTTTTTCAAAGTATCAATATACACCGTTGAAAGATAATACTTAACACTAACCTCATTCTCTTCCATAATGTCCCTGATACAGGTATCCGGATTTGTAGGTTCAGGAAACTTAAACCCGCTACTGTCAATATCATTTCGGAATGCGACAATGTATATACGTTCCCTGTTCTGAGGAACACCAAAATCCTTACTGTTCAATACCTTGTCATACACGGTGTAACCTATTTGTTCAAAAGCTTTCTTAATAACCATAAAAGTCCTTCCCCTGTCATGGATGGTAAGACCCTTTACATTTTCACAAAAAATTACTTTAGGTTTATGAAAATCACATATTCTTACAACATCTTGGAATAAGGTTCCTCTACATAAGCCCTTGTAATCATCATCAAAGCCCATGCGCTTTCCGGCAAGCGAAAATGCCTGACACGGGAATCCTGCAAGGCAGATATCAAATTCAGGAATTTCTTTTTCATCTATTTTGGTAATGTCACCTGCAATATCAAATTTATCACGGTAATTCATTTTGTAAGTCTTCTGTGCAAATTCATCCCATTCGCTTACAAACACAGTCTTAATCTTCTTTCCAAATGCTCTGTCAAAACCTTTTCTAATTCCACCGATACCGGCAAATAAGTCTATTGATTTATACATGTGAAATCTCCTCTGTTTCAATATCGTAATCATCATATTTCTGTTCAAATACAGCTTCTTCTATTACCCGTACACACTCTTCCGTGTTCTTCATAATATCCTTTCCCCAGAAACGTATAACGGTCCATCCCAAAAACTGAAGCTGCTTGTTTATATCATCATCACGCTGTTGATTTTTTGATATCTTTTCAATCCAAAACTCTGCGTTTTTTCCTTTTTCCAATTGTGGTTTCAGCACTTCCCAGTCTTTTCCGTGAAAGAATTCACTGTCACAGAAAATGACTATTTTATATTTAGTAAGTACAATATCCGGTTTACCGGGCAATCCTGCATAATTCTTTCTATACCGGTATCCACGTTTCCATAATTCCTTTCGAAGCTTCAACTCTATGGAAGTATCCTTCGACTTAATATTCTTCATATTTTTATGACGTTGTTCTTTAGTCAGTCTGTCCACTTCACTCACTCCGATTCGTCAGGAACAATTTCCAGAATATCTGCTACATCACATCCAAGTGCGACACATATCTTAAGCAAAATATCCGTATTGACATTTTCATTTCGTCCAAGTTTAGCAATGGATGCATTGCTTATTCCTGCCTTTTCGGCAAGATCTTTTTTCATCATATCTCTGTCTATCAACAGTTTCCATAATTTCTTATAACTAATCTTCATTGCGCCCTCCGGAAATAAAACATATGTTCGTTTTATATATTATCATACCATGATTAATATGGCAAGTATTTTTTAATAATTATTTATGCGTTCTCACATTTTATTATCTGTTTGGCTAACCAAAATCCGTTTCGAGCCGTATTTTTCCGACTCACTTTTCTAACATACTATCAAAAACGAAGAAGGAGTACTTTCGCACTCCTTCTCGTTCTATTCATTATGTTCAGCTATCCATTGTTCTAAATATGGTCTGTCATTATTTGCATCCGTTTCAAACCACTCACAACACAGCCTATAGCTCTCCCCCCTAATATAAAATCGCTCTTTATAATAGTGTAATTCTTTTTCTTCCGCTATTGTTTTTAATAATAGCGGATACTGAATATCAAAATGCTTTTTACAGTATTCCTTTTCCTGTAACAAAATAATTTCTTCTTCACTTACTTTTTCACTCTGTAACAAAGGACGAAGAACCAGTTGAACAAGCTTACCGATTTTTAACTCACTTCGTATTTGTGCACTATATTCTGGAATATCCGCTTTCTTTACACTTACTGATGCCTTTCTCGATTCAGTTGCATTTCCAAACATTCCATACATCTGATATGCACGAATAAACAGTTCCGATGTATCTGCGATTCCACCGCTCACCAGTAAAATAGGCTGTAACACAGATTCATTAAACTGCTCATTCGCAATTACGCGTACAGAAAACTCATAACCATATATTCGAAACAAGTTATTTACATCATTAATACATGGCACTAAATCATCAAGAATAGCTTGATTAATTTTAGGAGACGCAAAAATAATTTCCGCATCTCTTGTATCCATATATCCGTATAAGCAGATAGCGGTACGTACACTTTTTGCAATTACCTTCATAACTGTTTCTTCTCTTGTTCCGTAATTAAGGCCTGCTTCATGAAAAGCAACATCCACTGCATAAAACTGTTTTTCATTTCCGTTAAAAGACACTCCCAAAACATCACATTCAGCTTGCTGAATAATTTGATTTACAGACGCATTTTTCTTAAAAATATTATAATCGTAATTATCTGAAAAATGCTCATCTACACGACTTATCAAATCTTGAATTTCTTTTTCATGTAGCATTTCCCATCTACCAGAAACCTTCCAGTTTGTTTGAACAATCTGACATTCTTTCACATGTCTAAGCCATGAATAAAATAAGGACTCCCCCATTTCAATTTTCATATGTAACATCTCCCAATATACAAATTCAACCAATGGCAACTATTATAAATTTTACCACAACTAAATTTGAAATCATATCTAGTTCCCATAAAAATCTTTTATTATATCCTCATCCCACAAAAGAAGAGGTGCTTTCGCACCCCTTCCGTTTGCTTAATCTTCTACCTACTCATTCCAGCCACCTTCTGCTGTACCCACTCACCGATACTCCGCAGGAAGTGTTCCAGCATATTCATCCCATTAATAGTAAACTGCCTCATAAAATCATATGCCTTTTCCAGCTTCGCCCTCAAACTCCGGTTCTCAGCTTTCAGTTCCTGATTCTCTCGCTTTAGACACTCATTCTCATATCGCAAATTCAACATCTTTTCAAAATATGCCTTCTCCCGGTCGCCGGAATTAGTATTCCTGAAGTAATCGATAAGTTCTTCTGCAAACTTCGCCTTCTGAATCGTCTCGTCCGCATCTTCCTTGATAAGTGTTAGCTTATGCTCCTGCTCCCGAACCTCACTCTTTTTATCTGTCAGGTCCTGTTTCACTTCATCCAGCTCGGTACTTTTATCTGCCAGGTTCCGCAGCACATCATCCAGTTCAGCGTTCTTATCCGTGATTCTGATTGACAACTGCCGTTCTGCTTCGGTCCCCTTATCCAGAGACTCCAGCATTGCCTCCATCTGTTCAGTCTGTGCCTGAATGGTAGCTTGCCCGGTTACAACCTGATCCTTGATATCCGCAAGTTTCCGCTCCTCTTCCTTTGCCATCTCCGCCGCTTTCTCCCTGCGGTAGTCCGACAAGAGAAGATTTCCTCTCGGATTGGAGCCTTTATAAAAACGCTCCCAACCAAACTCTTTTAGCATCATATCCTGAAGGATTGCTTTCTGTGTTTCCACCCAATCAGCTCCACCATAACGGTCACGCTTCATCTGTGGTTTGAGATTTCCGTCTTCATCTTTCTGCCAGACTAAATCACCGCTCTCAGTAACCGCCTGCTTCATAGTAGTCGGAAATCCCAAATCTTTGAAGGTCTGTGCAAAGGCATTCTGGATTGGTGCTCCCTTTGATGAGTTAGTTGTGTACGGAATATAGGTCATGTGAATATGGGGAGAATTTTCATCCCCGTGATAAACCATATGGTGAACAATCAGACCAGCCTCAAAAGGTGGCTTCCAGTTTGGATCATCCAGCTCTTTCTGCGTTACCACACATATCTCCGGCAATTCCAACAGATACTTTGCAAATTCATCCAGCAAATCCTGCGCTCGATTCGCATCATCCGGCGTATATATGAAACCTGTGTCTCGCATATCCCCTATCTGCCAGATTATCTCATAGCAAAGATGCTTCTGTTTATCCTGCTCAATCTTTTCATAATAGGTCGGCGGAAATCTTTTTCCGCGCCCTTTCTTAATCTCCCTATCCCGCCACTCTTTATACGGCTTAGCAAATAACTTCTCATATACCTGTTGCAGAGTAATCTCTGAATCCTTGGTATATACCCAGTTTAAATGCCGCCGCTCCTCTACGGAGTTGGGTGGAATATGGGTTCTAAGATTGTGCTCCAGATTCGGTGCGCTGTACATTGCACCACTTATGGTCTTTTCTTTCTTGCCTGTCATCAAATCCCTCTCTTCTTATCTGTATTCAGTTTAATCAGCAACTTCCTTAAGAAATCTCTGCTCATGGTCGTTCTCCTCCTTTCTTTGGGTTCCCCGTCTTATTCTCTGCCCCTAAAGTAATGTCCCCTTATTGGTTTGGGGGTACCCCAAACACAAACGGGGCAAGCGTTCCGTCGCTTGACCACGGATACATCTGCTCCTACCGGCATTTGGTAAAATCTACTGCCAGCAGCCGGTATTCACAGCCGTATGTTGGTGCCCCTATGGGAAGTATTTCTTATGCTGCACCAACCGGAAATACACTATCAACAGGTGCGTCACTTTCGTCTCCCTTTTTGAAAAACGACGCCACTTTTTGACGTACTTTTTTGAAAAGTGCTCCACTTTTTGACTCACCTTTTTTGCCGGAGAATTTACCGTTTTGAAAAGGTGCGTCACTTTTTGACCCACCTTTTCAAAAATGACGCCACTTTTTGACGCACCTTTTAGAAAAGTGCTCCACTTTGTGACTCACCATACAGAACAGTCATCCAACGCATCCAGCCACACCTGCATTTCCCCACTGAGCATTAACCTCACATACTCCACCGGGTCATCTATAGCCAGTGCATCCATCTTCCCTTGGGAGACCGGAGTGGTCCGAAGACCACTCTCCCACTTCCCACAATCCAGACTTATGATGCAGTTGGTATCATAGTGAATAACATTCACCGTGTTATTCTGCTCGTTGTAAAAACCTCTTATCATTCTCATGACCAGCCACCTGCCTTTCGAAACCGCATCTCTGTTGCCATATCCACCAGATTGCTTTCCAACTCTCCGGTAGCCTCTGCATTCAGCAAATCCGCCACCTGCTTCTGCTTATTCGGATAAAGGTGTCCATAGATATTCATGGTGGTATTCACGGAATCATGTCCCACCCGCTGGGCGATGACCAACGGCTGCATCCCTTTCTCTATTAACAAAGCAATGTGCGAATGGCGAAGATCATGCACACGGATAGGCTTTAGTTTTGCCTGCTCCGTCTTTTGTTTCATCTTCTTCTGAATTGCCCTGTCCGTAATAGGAAAGATTCGATCCTCCGGTGTCAATCCATATTGTCTGTCCACAAAATCCTTCATCTCCTCTGCCAGAAACTTCGGAATAGTAATCTTGCGATTAGAGCTCTCGGTCTTCGGTGGTGTAATATAATCTGTCTGATTTCTCCTGTAATAGGTCTTGGAGATGTTCACCGTCCCGTTTTCAAAATCAATATCCTCGCTGGTAAGTGCCAGCAGCTCCCCTACCCGGCATCCAAGCCAGAATAACATCTGAAAGATAATTCGGTACATCTCCTCATCCGGACTAAAACCTTGTATAAACTGTTCATACTCATCCTTGGTCCAGAAGTTTAACTCCTTAGCATTGGGACGCCCCATTTTATCCACCTTCTTGCAGGGATTATCTTTCAAATCATAGAACTTCTCTGCGTGGTTAAAAAGTGCTGTCATCTGATTCTGAATCATCCTCAGATACGTTGGCTTATAATCCTGATTCAGAAGTGCATTCTGCCACTTGATGATATCCACCGCAGTAATCTCATTCATCTGTTTCTCACCAAAGTAAGGAATAATCTTGGTTTCAAATAGTGTCCGCTTCGTCATTATGGAACGTTCCTTCAGTCTCGGTGCCTTATCCTCAAAGTACACTTCCATAAAAGAAGCAAACTTCATATCCATGCTGGCACTCTGCTTCTGTAAAAAATCACGTTCCCACTGCTGCGCATCCTTCTTAGTAGCAAATCCGCGTTTCATCTTGGATTTACTCTCACCAAGCCAATCTTTATAGTTGCACTTACAAAACCAAGTGTTTCGTTTCTCGTCCTTATAAACCGGCATACTCATTACCTCTCTTTCTTGTAGCCGCCACACCCGGGATTACTCCGGGTATGGCTAATTCAGTTATCAAAGTTCATCTATTGTGCTTCGCCATATCCGTAACACTTCTTCTCGAAGTAGGCTCTCGGAACGGAACCTGACTTGGTAAAATAACCCT
>JBJEMQ010000119.1:0-2807 GCA_051879755.1 Coprococcus sp.
ATTTTCTCCTTTAAGAAGTTCAAATACTGTTTTGTGAAGATTATCATTATTTGCACATACATAACCGGATGGTTTATTTAATATGTAATATCTGTTTTTCTCATAAACAAGAGGTTTTCCGTTATGACAGACTATATCCTTCAGTTCGTTAAGTTTAAAGTCAGGACTTGTACAGATGTTTCCGTTTACCTGTATCTGTCCTTTTTTTATTATCTGTTTAACCTGACTTCTTGTGCCTATACCCATATCTGCTAAATATTTATCTAAACGCATAAAGTACTCCCCTGCTTAATTAAATTTGTTTATTGTTAATCATATAATGTCTGCATTTATTATAACAAAACAAAAGTGAAAGGTATAGAGCAACGACAAAATATGACAAAAGTGTTAAAAAAGGTTATGGAAAGATGTTACGTAAACTTAATTGCGGTATTTTTAATGATAGACTACAAAATGTATAAAAATATCACTAATTAATAAAAAAAATACTACATTTTGTACTCCGAAAGTGTTGACACATATTAACATACATAGTATTATATTTAACAGAAATGTAATAACTTGTAATTTTTTGTAATGAAAATATGTCAGAAGTTTTTACCTGTATAATACATATGTTATAGACTGTGGAAAAAGCTATTTGACATATTTATAGATGATAATTATATGAAAAGAACGCGAAGAAAGATAAACAGAGCTTCTGATTATTTAAGAAGAAATGTTTTAAGCTATAGATATATAAAAAAGAATATACTTATGACCATGTTGGTAGTGGCTTTATCTGTTATGGTAATTGCGTTGGTGAGATATGGTGAGGATGCAGACCCTTTGGCTGATGAATTGTATCAGAATGAGGAAATAAACATGCAGGTGAGTGAAGCTGTCATGATGGATAGTGACAGCATAGTTACAGTTATGGACACGCTTCGCAGTAAAGAGTCACAGCTTGCTTCATATAACAATCGTGTAGTAGCAGCATCTCCATCGACAGATACAACTGACAATAGCGAAGCTGAAAATAGCAGTACTGAGACTGATAAGGAAGACAGTATAAAAAAAGAAGGAACTATAACTGCTGATGGTGTTAGGGTAAGAGCCCAGGCAAATACAGATGCTGACGTGCTGGAGATTACAGCTATTGGTGATGTGTATGAGGTTAATTCAGAAAATAGCGACTGGGTGGAAATTGTTTTGGATGATGGCAGTACAGGATATGTGGCTGCTGATTATATAGTAGTAGCAAATGTTATTACAGGTGATATGAGCTTAGATGAATAGGCTGGTTATGATTTAACAGGTTTATTCATACTAAGCTCATTTTTTTAGGAAATCAAGTGAAAATCTGCGGTAATTCGATTCACTGATAGTTTACACAAGCTCATTGTAATAGAAGCATGCAAGCTGGGTTCTGTCTCTAAGCCGCAGTTTCTCTAATATATTACTTATGTAATTTCGGACGGTTCCTTCGCTAAGAAACAGCTCAGAAGCTATTTCTTTATTGTTAAGTCCATCAGCTACCAACGTTATTATTTCATATTCTTTTTCTGTCAGATCAAAGCTTTTATAAGTGTCTGTTGGTAACCGGTCTGTTTCAGATGTATTAAATAATCCCGGAAGTTTTTCTATTATTTCACCGCCAAATACAGTCTGACCATTATATACAGCAGAAAGGGCAGGAGTGATACTTTCGAAATCCTGTTTCAATATGTAACCTTTTGCACCAAGCCGGATTGCTTTTACTATGTATTCATCATCTGAAAATGTAGTAAGCAGCAGTATTCTTGCATCAGGGTGCTTATTTATTATAATATCGGCAGCTTCAAGACCTGTCATTTTCTCCATGCGTATATCCATAAGAAGAACATCAGGACAGTATTCGTCATAAAGTTTAACTGCATCTTCACCATCTCTGCCTATATCGAGTACATTTATGTCACCGCCTGCTTCAAGTATGGTTTTTAGTGATAGTGATACAAGCTGGTCGTCATCAACAATAATTATATTCATTATTAACTCCTTTTCATAACAGAAACTAATATATTAAAGCCGTCTGTCGTTGTTATTTTAATTGTGCCATTTAAAGCAGCTACTCTGTCGCGCATGCCTGTAAGTCCGATACCTGTGTCTTTTATATCTATATCTGTGCCATTATCGGATATCATAAGCTGATAGAATCCGGGATGTTCACGCAGAAGTACAGTTATGGTATCACCGTTGCTGTATTTTTCAGCATTATTAATAGCTTCCTTCGTGATGGTTATAAATGAGTATTTTATATCACGGGGAATATTTTCGGTCATATCGTAATCAACTATAACTTTAAGGCGACTGACATCATTTGCCAAAGCTTCAATAGAAGATTTCAAATCTATGGAATCATCATGCAAATCATGTACGCTTGTTCTGATACTTGTCATTGCAGAATTGAGTGTGCTTTGAAGATTCGTAATAGGTTCGATAAGTTTTTCGTCGTTATTCAGGGTTTTTAAAGCACCAACCTGAAGAATAGAGCGAGTCAGCATATGACCTACATTATCATGTATTTCTCTTGCGATTCTGTTACGTTCCTTCAGGGTTGCCATATATATAGTAGCATCCTGATTTGCAATTATCTGTCTGTTGTTTTCTTCTATCAGCAGTTCATGTTCAACTGATGTGTCACGCTGCCTGATTATATTCTTCTCCTGCATAATGTTTAATTCGCATATGTAGGCAAGATAGATGGAGCATAGTAACAAAAGAAAAGATGCAGCCAATAATATGCTTCTGTCTGCATACAGATAATAAATGTATATAGCAATTATTGT
>JBJEMQ010000120.1:0-2794 GCA_051879755.1 Coprococcus sp.
TCCCGGTTTGCTTCTTACAATTGGAAATGCTGAAAGAACAGAACCGATTTTGATGGTAGGACCTAAAAGGTTGGAAAAAGTAGTGAATTCTTTAAGAATTATTGCTCCGGAGCTTCCGTTTGATATAAAATTCAAGGAGCTTAGTGAAGATGAAGAAAGTTTTTTCTGGGATGATGTAAGGATAGATGCTTTTAAGGTAAATCATAACGTAACCTGTTATGGATATTCTATGAGTCTTGACAGGGCGGGAAAATTTGACGTAGAAAGAGCCAGAGAATATGATATACCTGTGCAATACTGGAAGACGTTGCAAAAAGGGATGACTGTTGAGACTGATGGTAAGACATATACCCCTGATATGGTGCTTGGACCTGAAAGAAAAGGTCTTAAGATTACTTATTGTACAGATACAAGACCTGTGCCAAGTATAGAAAAACATGCCAAATGTTCTGATTTGTTTATTTGTGAGGGGATGTATGGAGAAGAAGAAAAATATCAGAAGGCAATTGAGCATAAGCATATGACTATGTATGAAGCTGCAGAACTTGCGGCAAAGGCAGAAGTCGGTGAAATGTGGCTGACACATTACAGTCCGTCGATGGTAAGACCGGCACAATATATGGATGCGGTAAGGCAGATATTTCCGCGGACTATTGCAGCTAAAGATAGAACAGATACAATATTGAATTTTCAGGAGTAGAGAGGCATGACAATGAATAAGGATATAAAAATACTTGCTATTGAGTCGTCTTGTGACGAAACTTCTGCTGCTGTAGTTGTAAATGGCAGAGATGTTTTATCAAATATAATATATTCGCAAATAGATATTCACACATTATATGGTGGGGTTGTTCCGGAGATTGCTTCAAGAAAACATATAGAAAAGATAAATCAGGTAATAAGAGCGGCTCTTTGCGAAGCAGGATGCACTCTTGATGATATAGATGCGGTAGCAGTTACATATGGCCCTGGCCTTGTAGGTGCATTACTTGTAGGCGTGGGTGTGGCAAAAGCTATATGCTTTGCAAAGGATATTCCTTTGGTAGGAGTGCATCATATAGAAGGACATATATCTGCAAATTATATACAGGATAAGAATCTGCAGCCGCCATTTATGTGTCTTGTTGTATCAGGCGGACATACTCATCTTGTAAAAGTTACTGATTATGGAAAATATGAAATACTTGGAGTGACAAGAGATGATGCTGCGGGCGAGGCATTTGACAAGGTAGCGAGAGCAATCGGACTTGGATATCCGGGCGGGCCTAAAGTAGACAAACTGGCAAAAGAAGGTAATCCTGAGGCTATAGTATTTCCAAAGGCGAAGATAAGTGATTCAGAATATGATTTCAGTTTTAGTGGGTTAAAATCGGCAGTACTCAATTACATAAATCAGGCGCAGATGAAGAATGAAGAGATAAACAGGGCAGACGTGGCGGCATCCTTTCAAAAAGCTGTAACAGATGTTCTTACAGAGCATACTGTGGCAGCCGCAAAACATTTTGAAATGAATAAGGTTGCACTGGCGGGAGGTGTTGCATCAAATTCGTCACTAAGAACTGCCATGAAAGAAACATGTGATAAATTCGGATTAACACTTTATTATCCATCACCTGTACTATGTACAGATAATGCAGCAATGATTGGTGCAGCAGGATATTATGAATACATAAACGGAACAAGACATGGATGGGATTTGAATGCAGTACCAAATCTGAAATTAGGACAAAGATAGATATGAAAGATAAAGTAACAGCTATATTATTGGCTGCCGGAAAAGGCAGCCGCATGAAAAGTAATATACAGAAACAATTTATGATGCTGGGGGAATATCCGGTAATATACTATTCACTCAGGACTTTAGAAGAGAGTCCGGTAGATGACATCATACTTGTAACAGGTTATGATGACATTGAATACTGCAGGACAAATATAGTAGAAAAATATGGATTTTTCAAAGTGAAAAAAATAGTAGCAGGCGGCAACGAACGCTATGAATCCGTGAGAAATGCATTAAATGCTGCAGATGAATCGGAATATATTCTCATACATGATGGAGCCAGACCGTTTATAACAAGTAGAATGATATGTGATTCAATTAGAAATGTGAAAATATATGGAGCCTGTACAGTGGGAATGCCGGTAAAAGATACTATAAAACGCGTAGACCGGGAATTAATGGGAATAGAAACTCCTGATAGAAAATTCCTGTACCAGATACAGACCCCGCAGATATTTGAAAGAGAAATACTGGTTAATAGTTATCGTAAACTTACAGAGGCAAATGACAACAGTGTAACCGATGATACAATGGTTGTAGAACGTTATTCGGGGAAAAAAACCAAGGTGTTGGAAGGTAGTTACATGAACCTCAAAATAACTACTCCGGAGGATTTGCAAATCGCAGAAATTTTTTTGAAAAATGTGTTGACATGAGACGAGAAGAATGATAATATATACAAGTCGCTTGGGAAAAACGGCGGCATGAGAAATGAAATATTTGGAGAGATATCGAAGTGGTCATAACGAGGCGGTCTTGAAAACCGTTTGTCCGAAAGGGCGCGAGGGTTCGAATCCCTCTCTCTCCGTTAGCTTCTTAATATAATGAAGCTCAGGCGCTTGATACTGGGAGAAGTACCCAAGCGGTTGAAGGGGCTCCCCTGGAAAGGGAGTAGGTCGAGAGTATCGGCGCGAGGGTTCAAATCCCTCCTTCTCCGTTAAGATATGCTGGTATCAAACGAGAAAAGAACCTTGAAAAATTAACAACATGACAACCCTGAAATTCCAAGAAAAA
>JBJEMQ010000121.1:0-12106 GCA_051879755.1 Coprococcus sp.
CAAGTATTGCTTTAGGCGACGGTTCCATGACTATCTCCTCCTGAAATACTCCGGCCGAAATAATACCCAGATCTTTTTTCTCAAGCGGAAGCAGCCTTATCATCTCTGCATCTGCCTGAACACTGCTTTTCATATTTGTATATATAATATATACTTCATCTATATCACCATTCTCATAATATTCAAGCATCTTGTCCGCAATAACTCTGGCTCTGTGCATACTTGGATTCTGCGCTGTATATTGAAAATGTATATCTACCGGAACACCTCTCTTGGCAAAATAATGTCTTCCGACCTGACCTACCACATACAGCTCACTATTTGGGTGCACTGCAAGTTCCTTTTCAGCAATCTTAATTACATTGTGATTATATGCTCCCGCCATACCCTTATCAGCGGTTACAACTATATATCCACGTCTTTTTTCTTCTTCCTTAATATTATCTCTACTGTCAAAATAAAGATGCTCCATCTCCGGCATGTGCCTTAGTACTCTTGCAAGTGCTACCTGAAGTGTATAGAAGTATGGCTCTGTATTCTCCAGATCGGTTTTTGCTTTTTTCAGCTTAGAAGACGAAATCATATACATGGCATTTGTAATTTTCATAGTATCACTAATGCTCTTTATTCTGTTTTGGATTTCTTTGGTATTTGCCAATTAAATCACCTCTCCATAAACTCCTTAGCTGCAGCTATTATCTTGTCCCTTAATTCATCATCAAGCTTCTTTGTATCTTCGAGTTCTTTTATTATATCAGCTCTTGCATCTTTAAAATATGCAAGCATATCCATCTGACGCTGCTTAATCTCAGCAGGTTCAACATTTAAAAACAGCTTATTTGTAGCCGCTACTAAGGTAATAACTTCTTCTGCCATACTAAGCGGATTACAAAGTGGCTGTTTAAGCATCTCCATAAGTCCTTTTCCATATGCAAGATGCTCCTTGGTAGTTTCATCAAGATCTGAACTGAACTGGGTAAATACCTCCATCTCCCTGTACTGTGCCAAATCTATACGAATACTTCCTGCTGCTTTCTTCATAGCCTTTGTCTGAGCCGCACCACCAACTCGCGATACTGAAAGTCCTACATTTACAGCAGGACGCATTCCTGAAAAGAACAAATCGCTTTCAAGGAATATCTGACCATCTGTAATAGATATAACATTTGTAGGAACATATGCTGACAAATCCCCAGCCTGTGTCTCTATGATTGGAAGCGCTGTTATCGAACCGCCTCCCAGTTCATCCTTAAGTCTGCTTGAACGTTCAAGAAGTCTTGAATGAAGATAAAATACATCACCAGGATATGCCTCACGTCCCGGTGAACGGCCAAGAAGCAATGATAAAGCTCTATATGCCACTGCGTGTTTTGATAAATCATCATATACAATAAGTACATCCTTGCCCTTATACATAAAATACTCAGCAAGTGCTGTTCCGGCATATGGCGCTATATACTGCAATGAAGCTGTATCACTTGCAGTCGATGCCACAATTATAGAATAATCCATAGCCTCATGCTTCTCGAGCGTAGAAACTATCTTGGCAATTGTAGATGCCTTCTGTCCTATGGCAACATACACGCATATAACATCTTTACCCTTCTGGTTAAGGATTGTATCAATTGCTATAGATGTCTTACCTGTTTGTCTGTCTCCTATAATAAGCTCTCTCTGTCCCTTACCTATTGGGAACATTGAATCTATGGAAAGTATACCTGTCTCCATTGGCTCATTAACAGACTGGCGGTCAACTATACTTGGTGCTTCCTGTTCAACAGGTCTGTACTCATCTGCATCAATATTGCCTTTGCCATCTATAGGTGCACCAAGTGCATCAACTATACGTCCTATATATGCATCACCAACAGGAATACCTGCACGTTTACCTGTTCTGGTAACCTTCGTGCCTTCCTTTATGCCTCTGTCCTTGCCAAATAGTATACAGCCAATCTCAGTTTTTCTGATATCCTGAACCATTCCTTTGATACCATTTTCAAATACTACTATCTCACCATACATGGCATTATCTATACCATATACTGTAACTATACCATCACCAACCCAGATGACAGTACCTACTTCTTTGTCTCTTGTATCAAAATCATAATTCTCTATCTCACTTTTAAGTATGGAGATAATATCTCCGGAACTAATCGAACTCAATATTTATCACCTCATAACCAATTTCTGTCTAAGAGAATTGTATCTGCCCAATATACTCCAATCATACTCATGATCACCTGTGCGTATTACAAATCCTCCTATCAGCTCTTCCTGTTTTACCATGAGAAGCTCTACAGAATCTTTTTTATATTCTTTGCAAAGGAATTTCTCTATACCCTTTTTTTGCTCCTCAGTTGGCGGTGTAACATAATACAGGGTTGCCTGAAGTATACCTGCTTTTTCGCTTTTAAGCTTCATATATTCATCGCATACCTGGGATATCATAACAATTCCGTCATTCTCGCACAGAACCTTAAGATAATTGCATATCTGTTGCGGAAATATTCTGTCTATAATTTTTTTCTTTGCGCCCTTATCTACCAATGGACTTGTAAGGGCATCACTTAATGCAGGGTTATCCTTAATCAGCTGATTTGTCTTGACAACAACATCAGGCTCTATCCCCAGTTGATACAGGACTTCTGCATAATTAACAGTCTTCTGTGTCATGGACATCACCTGCTTTTTCTAAAAACTCATCATATAATGACTGATTTCTGTTTGTATCAGCACTGTCACCAATTATTCTTGTAGCCGCGGTCATTGCCAAATCGGCAATCTGCGATTCCATATCGTTAAATGCTTTTTCCCGCTCCATCTTAATAGATTTTTCTGCATCTGCTATCATACGATTGGACTTTGCGTCTGCCTCCTCCATGATACGGGCATATTCATTCTTTGCTTCCTGCCGTGACTTTTCTCTGATATCTTCACACTCAGCAGATACACCTGACAGAGTATCCTCATATTCCTTTTTAAGCTGCATAGCTTCACTCTTTGTCTTATTTGCATCTGCAATAGTATTGTTAATCATTTCCTCACGCTCCTGTATGATTCTGTTTACAGGATTAATAAGAAACTTTCTTAGAAGCAGAAAAAGAACTATTAAATTTATTATGGTAAAGACCAGGGACCAGATATTTAAACTAATCATTTATTGTCCTCCTGCCTTTCTAATTTCTAAATTCATATGTTTAATTTTCTATAACTACTTAAGTAATATGATAATCAGGAAACCAATAACGAAACCATAAATAGCTATTGCCTCGGCAAGGGCACAACCGATAATCAAAAGCTTTGTTATCTTGCTGTCTGCTTCAGGCTGTCTTGCTACTGACTCAACTGCTTTTGAAGTTGCAAGTCCTATACCTACACCTGAGCCAATACCTGTTAATACTGCTATAGCTGCTCCAATTGCTACTAATCCATTCATCTTCATATCTCCTTTTCTTTTACATAAAATTTTAAAAATTATCTATTATTCTATAGCTTCCTGCATATATAATGCAGTTAAGAACGTGAACACAAACGCCTGCAGAAATCCATCAAAGAAATCAAAATACAGGCTCAATGGTATCGGTATGATAACCGGTACTACTGCTTCAATAAGCTTCATTATTACAAATGCACCAAGCACATTACCAAAGAGTCGCATACATAGTGATAATGGTTTTATAACAAGCTCCATTATATTTAGTGGTGCTATTACAGCTACCGGCTCTGCAAAGCTTTTCATCCATCCCTTTGTTCCTTTATTACGTATAGCTGCTACCTGTACGAGCACTATACTCATAATTGCAAGGGCTGCTGTCACATTTATATCCTTAGTTGGCGGTTTGAATCCAAATATTCCTATTATATTTGCCAGGCCTATATAAAGTATCACTGTAATCAGATACGGTACATAAGCTTTTCCTCTTTCTCCCAACACGCCTTCAAATAATTTATTAAAGGTAGTTATAACCGTTTCTAATACTAATTGCTTTTTACCCGGATTTTCAACTTTCAGGTTTCTGACAAGTACTATTGACAGCAATACAAGTATTGCCATGATTATCCAGGTTACTATGACAGATTCAGTTATAGGTATGCCACCAAATATTGGTATGGTAAATATCGTTTCACAATTCAGTTCTTCCGTTAACTCTGCTGCTAAATCCGTAAGTCATCACTTCCTTTCAATATCCAGACAGCCGGCCTATTTATTTAAAAGCTCTATAGCTTTTCTGGCATCTTCCTCTGTAAGTCCATGAGTTACATTCTCCGTATTAATCCAATATTCCTCGAGATTTTCTCTTTCCCAATCCATATCCATATCATCAATTATTACAAAGTTTTCTACATTGTTATTTTTAATATAACTCTTTACCTCAAATACTCTGCCATAATCATCATATTTTTCTTTAATCTCACTTGCACCGGGAGTTATTCCATATATTTCAAGCCCTGCTTCATTTAGTTTATCAAGTAATTCCTTTATCTGTGGTTTTGTGTCCGCATCCTTATATATAGCAGCACGCCAGTCAGATGTAAGTACCAGTTTGGCATCTGTTGCCTTAACTATCGCTTTTAGATTTGCCACATTTTTACGGTCTATATGTTCGCCTGTTCCATTACAGACAAATTTATTTGAATTTAACACACCCTCAACATCAAAAAATATTACTTTCATATAATTTCCTTTAACCATCTATTGTTATCTGCATATTATATTTCCATAAAAACCAAGCTCATTTTCATTCGCTGGGATTTCAGGTATATGTTTCTGCCAAACCCATTGTTCACTTTTGCCCACATTTGTTAAGCATTAAGCACTCACATTATACCACAAACAGGTAAAAATAAAAGCTTTTTCAAAAGAAAAAGGTTATCACCTAAGTGATAACCACGTTCCCTCTGCAAAATATTACTATCCCCAATGTAAAACCTTTTGAAAATAACCCTCTTTTCATAACCGATATAACATATAAGAATATTATAGCAAATTTTCTTAATAAGTAAAGTATTTTTTACTATATTTTGCCCTTTAGTTTAGCTTAAGTAAACAAATCTTATATCATCATTCCATACCACCAGTAATCAGCCAAGGTGACGGCTGTGCAACAAATACGTTATCTTTATTTGTCTTTGATACAGATATCTGAATTGCCTCCATATTCTTTATTCCAAGCTTATCAAATATAACCTTTGCCTGGGCAAGTATTCCAAGGTCAAGAGTATAAATAACAAACTGCATATTAGGATTTATTTTAAGAAGGCGTTCCATATCAGACTCCAGATAATGATTTGCCACAATAAATGCAAGTCTTGGTACAGGAATACTATTTAAAGCTTCCTCACTCATATCCGGAATTATCTGTACGTTATGTACTCCAAACTTATCTACATTCTCCTCCATTGAACGGCGTGATCCGGCATCAGGCTCAACTGCAATAATCGTACCCTCACTTGCAGTAATAGCCGCCTCTATAACAATACTTTCTGCCTGAAGCGCAAGAATTGTATCATGTGTATCAACACCAAGAAGGCTCATTATAACAGCACGGATTTCATTTCCTACATAATGGACTGCACCTGATGTAAACAGTTCATTTTTCATGCCATACCGAACTGATTCCCTTGTTTTCTCATTTACAATAAATATGACTGTCGGTCCGGTTATTTTCTTATTAAGTACGTTCTGTATCTTTGTGTTTGTTACCTCGCCTCCGGGTTCTTCTCCCTCGGCATACCACATATCATATTCTCCAAAGCCTTTCTCCCAAAGGCTATAGAACAAATCCTCATGGCTCTCATCTGCAAATATCAGAACTCTCTTGTGCGTATCTATAGTCGGAACAACATTTTTCTGTTTTCCGCATATATTGAGCATTTTAATTTTCTCAGGACTCACACTCATCTTATCTGCAAAATATCCAAGCCAGTCCAGCATATTTTTATTTTCGTACATAATATCTCCTCCTCCTACACGGCTCCGCAAAACCTGTATATTACAAGCTAAATTATATTTGTTTAATTTAGTTTTGTATTCATTATATTATACCTTTTTTCATTTGTGGTGTAAACGACTTTTCCCTATGATTTCGAAATCACGCTTAGTTGATATCTTTCACACAACATTTTCTTTTAACTTTCTTCGGCTTATTAATATGTATGATGTCACAACCATTGTACCTGTCAGTATCCACGATGCCAGATACACGCTCATCAACATTCCATAACTATGATATCGTGCAAATACTGTATACATCCAGACTATTCTAAATCCTACCGAACCAAGCACAGTAAGTACCGCCGGAAGCATGGAATAACCTATTCCCCTAAGCGCCGCTGCCGTTATCTCATATGTTCCTGTCATGAATTCAAAAAGCATTACATGCTTCATTCTGATTAATGCATACTTCATTACTTCAGGATCTTTAGTATATATACTCACAAAAAACGAACCACCGAGCATAAATATAATGCTAAGCGTAGCCGTAAATATCATTCCTTCTATCATGCTCGTCCTGACTGCCATCTTGCACCTGTTTTTATATCCCGCCCCATAATTCTGGCTTACAAATGTAACTGCTGCCTGACTATATGCAGATATAACAAAATAGGTAAAATATTCAAAATTAAGTCCTGTGGAAGAACCGGCTATTGCATTCGCTCCAAAGCTGTTTATTCCACTCTGTATAAGAACATTTGATATTGAAAATACAGCAGTCTGAATAGCTGATGGTGCCCCTATCCCAAGAACCTTCATCAGATAAGGTAATTTTATTCCGATTTTCTCAGGATGAAGGCGCAGAGTTTCTTCTTCGTGAAGTAATATATATATAACTATACCTGTACTTACAATATTCGCAATTACAGTAGAAATAGCTACTCCCGCAACACCCATTTTAAACACTATGACAAGAAGTAAATTCAAGCCTACATTAATTATACCTGATGCAATAAGACAAAACATCGGTCTTTTTGTATCTCCTACACTCCTAAGTATCGCTGCACCAAAGTTATATAATATTATAAATGGCATGCCGACAAAATATATTCTAAGATATAATACCGACATATCAAGGACATCTCCCGGTGTATCTATCAAAATAAGAAGTGGTCTGGCAATAAACATTCCTATTGCAGCCATAGCCAGACCACAGATAATAGCAAATGCAATAACAGTATGTATTATTTCCTGAATCGGTTTTGTCTTGTTCTGTCCGATATAATTTGCTATAGAAACATTTACACCAACCGAAAGCCCCACAAATATATTTACAAATAAAGCAATAACTGCTGCATTACTTCCTACGGCCGCCAAAGCGTCACTTCCTGCAAATCTGCCTACTACGGCAACATCTGCCGAATTAAAAAGCTGCTGCAATATACTGCTTGCTGCAAGTGGCAGAGAAAACATCAATATCTTTCCCGCCAGTCCGCCATGCAGCATATCTATCTGATTAGAACTGCGGCTTCCCTTTTGCATATTTTTATTATTATATGTCTGCTGATTTGATTCTTCTGGTTTCATACTACTTCTTCTCTCCATATAATATATATCGCCGCCTCACTTCGTTTCGGTGGCAGGTTATCGGAACCATCCCGAATTATTTACTTCATTCATGATTGCTTCTCATATCTGCAATATTTTGTGCAAATCCTAGTTTAACATAAGTTTTTTTATTATCAAGGGAAAAATCAAATGACGATACATAACACATACTTATCTTTTTTCTGATTTTTGCCTCAAAAAAAGCACTAATCATTGCTGATTAATGCTCTTATTTCATCTTCGCAGTAATACAATATAGCCGTAACATTTATTGGTGGATTATTCCTCAAACTTCTTTACAAGTATACTTGCGTTATGTCCACCGAATCCAAGCGAATTGCTGATAGCATATCTTATATCTTTATACACACCCTCACCCTTAGTATAATTAAGGTCCATTTCTTCCTCAGTTTCCTTAAGACCTACTGTAGGATGTATATATCCGTCTTCTATTGATTTGATACATGTAATAAATTCAACTGCCCCTGCTGCACCAAACAAATGACCAATCATTGACTTTGTAGAATTTATATTTACATTATAAGCATCCTCGCCTAAAGCATATTTTATTGCTCTTGTTTCAAACAAATCATTGTGGTGAGTACTTGTTCCATGTGCATTAATGTAATCAATATCCGCAGGTCCGATTCCTGCTTCTTCCATAGCAAGCTTCATCGCACGTCCTGCACCGCTTCCATCCTCTTTCGGCGATGTAATATGATATGCATCACATGTAGAACCATATCCGACTACTTCTCCAAGAATTTTTGCACCACGAGCCTTTGCATGTTCAAGAGACTCAAGTATAACTACTCCTGCTCCCTCTGCAATAACAAATCCACATCTGTCTTTGTCAAACGGAATTGAAGCTCTTGTAGGGTCATCAGCACTTGAAAGTGCCGTCATAGAAATAAATCCCGATACATTTGTTTCGCATATAGGTGATTCGGCACCACCTGCTACCATAACATCTGCTTCTCCATGCTGTATATATCTGTAAGCTTCACCTATAGAGTTTGTACCTGTTGCACACGCTGTAACAATATCGGTACATTTTCCTTCCAATCCATACTGGATGGCTACATTTCCCGATGCCATATTGGATATCATCATTGGAACCATCATAACACTTACACGGTTTGCTTTGCCCTCTACAACCTTCTTGTGCTCTTTTTCGATAGTTTCAACTCCTCCAAGTCCGTTTCCTATACAAGTACCTATTCTGGTTCTGTCCTCTTTTTCAAGATCAAGTCCCGCGTTCTTTATTGCTTCTCCTGCCGCTGCTACAGCATACTGACAAAATGGTTCCATCCTTCTGGCAGTCTTCGGGTCCATATATTTCTTAGGGTCAAAATCCTTAACCTCAGCTGCCAGCTTACATTTATAATCCGTAACATCGAATTTTGTTATTTCAGCAATACCAACCTTATTCTTCTTTATATTTTCCCAGAACTCTTCTACATTATTTCCGATAGGTGTTACGGCACCCATACCTGTTACAACAACTCTTTTCATTGCCTACCTCACTTATTATGCAATATTTTTTACTGAATTTGTGTTTCCCAACCTTATTAAGCAATTCATATCATGATTATAGCACAACGTATTCTGTATAACAAGGAGAAATGGTATTTAAAACCACTTCCTGTTGAAAACGTGCGCCGCCAGGCGCACCCAATAAGTAAAAGGGGCTCACACGAGCCCCTTTTACTTAATTTGAAACATATATGAATTTAGTCATCCTCAGATATGGCAGCCTCCTGCTCTTTCTGAATATCATCAAATGCAGACAGGATAGGTGCTATTTTCTTTCCATGTATTCTTCTGTCTACATAATTCTTTGTTACCTTTACGACTACCGGAGAGAGAACCAGTACACCTATCAGGTTAGGAATCATCATAAGTCCGTTGAAAGTATCTGATATATCCCATGCCAGCTGTGCAGACAATACTGAACCGCCTAATACCATTGCAACAAATATAATACGATATACAATAATCGACTTTGTACCAAACAGATACTCACATGCCTTTGCACCATAATGGCTCCAGCCAAGAACTGTCGAATAAGCAAACAACAATATTGCCAGTGCAATAAATGCAGAACCTGCAGCTCCAAAAGTCTGTCCAAATGCATAACTCATAAGAGAGCTGGAATCTATCTCTGCAGCATCGGCGGTCAATTCTCCTGTAGTAAGGTCTATCACTCCTGAACTTAATATTGTCAATGCTGTAAGTGTACATACTATTATTGTATCTGCAAATACTTCAAATATACCCCACATTCCCTGACGAACCGGCTCTTTTACATTTGAATTTGAATGTACCATAACAGATGAACCAAGACCGGCTTCATTTGAAAATACGCCTCGCTTAAATCCCATCTTCATAGCTGTTGCAATACCGGCTCCTACAACACCACCTGCTGCCGATTTCAATGCAAACGCGCCCTTAAAAATAGATACAAATACAGCCGGTATTGATGTTATATGCATAAATATTATTATAAGTGTACCTACCAGATAAACAACTACCATGAAAGGAACAATCTTCTCAGTTATAGTAGCAATTCTCTTAAGTCCGCCTATAACAACCGCACCAACAGCAACACATAAGAAAATACCTGTAGCAAGTCTAGGTATACCAAATGCAGTTTCTACATTTCCAACCATACTGTTTACCTGACTCATATTACCTATACCAAAGGATGCAAGCAGACAAAAGCAGGAAAAAAGTACAGCCAGAACAGCGCCTATGTATTTACAATGTTTCTTTGCGCCAAGTCCGTCACGAAGATAATACATGGCACCTCCACACCATTCACCCTTTGAATTTTTACGACGATACATAATACCAAGTACATTTTCAGAATAATTTGTCATCATTCCAAAAAACGCAATAAGCCACATCCAGAATACGGCTCCCGGTCCGCCTATGGCTATCGCACCTGCGACACCTACTATATTTCCTGTACCTACTGTTGCAGCAAGTGCAGTACATAGAGACTGGAACTGTGAAATTGATTTATCCTCAGTATGTGATGTTACATGTTTATCTCCAAATATGGCACCTATCGTTTTCTTAATCCAGTGCCCAAAATGACCTACTTGAAAAAACTTTGTCAACACTGTCATAAGTACTCCGACAAAACCTAAAAGGATAAGTGCCGGCCAGCCCCATACTACATCATTGATGGCTGCATTAATTTTTGTAATCGTATCAATCATATAATTTCTCCTTCACTTTTTATTTATATGAATATATGCAAACCTTTCACACGCAATACGATTAAACAGAAAAGGCAGATGAGAACGTGTCCCATCTGCCATATTCTACACTCTCATAACCCACTCCGTTGTGAGACTATACAGTATATAATCATTTTTCTATATATTCATACAATACATTCTACAAAATATCATATGCCCCAAAAATTGTCAATTAATTATTCGAAATTTGTCAAATTTCTTCAATTAAGGCTTATATAAAGGGGTAATTATAAACTCATTCCACCGTCTACCTTTATTACCTGTCCTGTGATATATGAAGCTTTATCTGATGCCAGAAAAGCTGCTGTTTCAGCAATATCCGAAACTTCCCCAAGACGTTTTACGGTAATATGGTCAAGCATTGCTTCTTTTGCCTTATCAGGCATGGCATCTGTCATATCTGTCTTGATAAATCCCGGTGCAATGGCATTTGCTGTTATACCACGGCTTCCTAATTCCTTGGCTATAGACTTTGTCATACCTATGATTCCTGCCTTTGATGCGGCATAATTCAACTGGCCTGCATTTCCCTCTATACCAACTACAGATGACATATTAATAATACGGCCGTATTTCTGCTTCATCATTGGTCTGTATACATGCTTAATGCAGTTAAATGCACCTTTAAGATTGATATTTATTACATCATCAAAATCTGCTTCTTTCATTCCAAGTACAAGATTATCTCGTGTAATGCCTGCATTATTAACAAGGATATCAATTCTTCCATACTGTTCCAAAGCAAACTTCATCAAAGCTTCAGCTTCATTAAAATCTGCCACATTAGCCTTAAATGCAAAAGCCTCGCCACCGGACTCTTTTATCTCTGCAACCAGACTGTTTGCTCTTTCTTCTGAGCCATTATAATTTACTACAACCTTTGCACCATATCCGGCAAATGTTTTTGCTATTTCTCTTCCTATTCCCCTGCCTGCACCTGTTACTACTGCTACTCTATCCTTAAGCATTAATCTCCTCCAATTTCTGTAAGTCCTCAACAGTTGCTATATTAATACATTTTACTTCCCTGTTTATCTTCTTCATAAATCCACTTAAAGTCTTGCCGGGTCCTACCTCTATAAATGTATCAACGCCATCCTTTATCATATTCTCTATAGTCTGCTGCCATCTTACTGATGAATATACCTGTCTCTTAAGCAATTCCTTCACCTTGGATGCATCTGTTATCTCTTCTGCATCTGCATTACAATAATATGGCTTAAATGCTTCTGCAATCTCCACATCTGCAAGATAATCATATAACTTCTCTCCGGCAGGAATAAGCATCTTA
>JBJEMQ010000122.1:0-2772 GCA_051879755.1 Coprococcus sp.
ATATTTTAACTGTCATACAGATATAACTATTCCGTATGATGAAATTGGCGGTATTTATTCGATACATGCTGATGGAACAGAAGTTCCGATTATACTGGAAGGTCGTTTTGTGCTTCCGGGAACAGAAAAGCTTAATGAGGCATTTGAATAATAGAAAAGAACGGGACAGCATTAAAAGTGCTGTCCTGTTTGTGATATGCGCCCGGCAACATAAGTTGCAAACGGGTGCTGACTTTATTTTATAATTGACATTCGTTTGAATTGTTTATTTGAATATAGAGAATTATCTGCCTGAGAAAGCAAATCTTCCAGTTTTATATTGCTGTTACAGATAAATTCTGATATTCCAACACTCATTTCAATAAAATATGGTTTTCCGCAAGAGTTATTCAGTTCTTCAGATAGTCTGCTTATTTTGTCTTGAACTTGTGTGATAAAATCAGGCTCATCAACAAATGCAAATGATACAAATTCATCTCCACCTATACGACCTATTATATCGACAGGCCTGAAACTGTTTACAAGAATATTTGCAATATTCCTAAGTGCAAAGTCACCATTTTTATGACCAAATTTGTCATTTACGGTCTTGAGCGAATCCATATCTGCAAATAACAGCATTGCCTTACGATTCCGGTTTGCAGGCATATTGATAAGAAGCTCGACTTTTTCCATGAATCCGCGACGATTGTTTACACCTGTCAGTTCGTCTGATGTGGACAGATGACTAAGCAATTCGTTCTTTTCATGAATTTCATTAAGTGACATAATGAGCTGCTGTCTTGTAGTGGTCTGTTCATCAAGAAGTGACATGTACTTTAGTGAGGAGCCAAGCTGAAGAGTGGTAGAATATATATTCTTGAAGCTTGAAACATCAGTGTTACACACAAAAAGTCCATGATGCTGCTCGTTTGTAAATATTGGAACGATTACATCAGTAAATCGTTTATCATAATATGTGTATTCATTATCAAATATTTCGCTCGCAATGACTCTTCCGGATTCACCTGATAAAACTCCCTGGTTATTTGAGTTATAAAATGCCTGAAGACATAGAGATGTTGGAACCGTCCAGCTGCCATCGCTGTTTATCTCCATATTATTATAATATGTATATATATATGCACTGTAAAATCCAAGTCCCTTAAGTTTGTCAATGATTAAAGAATATGCTTCTTCTTTATTTTCACCATATGTAAGAGTATCCCTTGTAATATATATGGAAGACCATGTACACATTCTGCTGTTACGCATATCGTTATAGAGCTTTGCAGACAGAAATTGCGAAATAGTGCTTGTTATATAGGCATTAAGATGAGTAAATTTCTGTATCTTTGTAAAATCTTTTTCGATTACAGAAAATAAATCGGCAAATTTTCTGAATACAAAAGAAATCTTGCCTATAGGGAAAAAGTCGGTAACAGATGAATTGAGCATGCCTTTCAGCTTATCGATAATTATGCCTGTATGGTATTCCTGTATACCGGTATCTTTGAAAATACTTAAAATATCATGAAATATGTCATTGAATTTGCCGTATACCATAGGAGCATAAAAAGATTCTGCGATATCATCAAAAAGAATATTATCACAAAATGTCACAATATCATCAATAGACATATTATTATAGGATATATTGCTGGTTATATTTTCAAACTCATCCTGGTCTAACAGTTCACAATTGCAGGAAAGCCTTCGTACAAAACGGGATTCGAGAACTAAGGACTTTGTTTTGCCTGTTTTACAAAGTTCAAGTGCGGCATAGACAGAACGATAACCCAAATCGCATGAATTAGCACCTACCGTTGTTAAAGGTGGATCCATTGTAATTGCAACAGGTGAATCATCAAATCCTATAACACTTATATCTGTACCTATGCGGATTCCGCGCCGTTTAAGTTCTACGTAGCCACCTGTAGCCATCTGGTCATTTGCAAATATAATAGCATCAGCTTCCGGATTTGCATTAAGTAAATCAGATGTGATAGATTCACTATATTCGGAAAAATCACCATAGACAATCATTTTGTCAGTAACAGGCATATTATTTTCGACCATTGATTGTCGGTATATATTAAGTCGCTGCATGGCATTTGAATTATCTTTGCTTCCGCTTACAAAGCATATATGTTTCCTGTTATGTACATGAATTAAATGCTCAATAGCAGCTTTAAGCCCCTTTGTGCTGTCTGTCTGAAGACAAGGATATCCCGGAATTTCATTCTCTAATGTAATGATAGGAATACCATCAAAATGGGATAAAAAATTATTAATATTTCGTTCAGGAATAGAAGACTCAAGTGTACCTATTGATACAATGAGAGCATCCAGACATTCGGGATTTGCATAATAATATACAGAGCTGTATTGATAATCATATAGTTTGCTCCCTGCATCATTAAAAGTTGAATTGAGGAACATACCCGGAAATATAATAAGATTTATGTCCAGCTCTTTAGCAGCATATTCAGCACCCTTGCATATATCAAGGGTATAATCGTTATCCAAATGACATGTAAAAAGACCTATATTGAATCTATTATTAGTCATAACATACTCCTATATCAAGAAAAACGTCAATTACTGTTTTTTATTATAACATAGCAGTGTTTCCTTATCAAATGCAATATTGAATAAAAAAAGAGAATTATCATTCTTTACAAAGTCCTGTTAATAACTTATAATTTACAAAGATATAAAGCATTATGACTAGGAGGATTAAAAAGTGGATTATAAGAATGCTGGTGTAGATATTGAAGCAGGATATAAGTC
>JBJEMQ010000123.1:0-2769 GCA_051879755.1 Coprococcus sp.
CTCAGGGTAATAGTAAATAATGGAGAACTGGTAGACAGGCAGATGCTCAAGCGAACCGGTGCAACCGGCATATTGGGAAAAAACAGGGATGTTCAGATATTTTATAATAAGGGAGTGGAACAGATACGTACAGAGCTTACAAGCTATGTCAAACGGGCCAGGGAGAGTGAAGGCCTGGAAGAGGAGGATATAAGAATTGGCAATGAGAGAATTATTGAGAAAATTTATACACCTGTTGAAGGGGATATTATTTATCTGGCTGATATATACGGCTACGAAGCTTTGGGAGATGAAAATAGAGACGGAATTGCTATTTTCCCAAAAAGAGGAGAAATCAGATCGCCATTTGACGGCGAAGTTAGAGCTGTCCAAAGCACAGGAAACCAGTTAATTATTACATCAAAACAAGGTATTAATCTGCTTATTCATCTGGGCAGAGGGTTAGAACAATTACGTGGAGAGGGCTTTCGGATTCATGTAAACGAAGGTGACATAGTGAGAAAAGGAAGACTTCTGGTGGAATTTGACCTTGAGATGATGACAAGCCGTGGTTATGATATGACAGTGTTTGTAATTATATTAAAACTGGGGGCAAACCAGGGTTATAAAGCTTATATACATGAAAATGTGAATTTTGAGCATATAGCGATGACAATATTTGATGATTCCGAAGACTGTTCCTGATAAACAACAGGAATGGTCTTTTTTGGTCTTTTTTTCAAAATTAACCGGGTTAATTATGATTGACGAGTGAAAAAGTAGAGTTTATACTTGAAATACTTGGGCTTGAAAATTAGAGACAGATGATACTTTGGTACATATGGTACAAAAGAGAGGAATAAATTATGATATTGGATGTAAGTAATTTAAGTCATGGCTTTGGTGACAGAGCCATATTTGAAAATGTTTCCTTTAGGTTGCTTAAGGGCGAGCATATAGGCCTTGTAGGGGCAAACGGAGAAGGAAAATCTACATTTATGAATATAGTAACGGGAAATCTTATGCCTGATGAGGGTAAGGTTACATGGGCGAAAAATGTGAAGGCCGGTTATCTGGATCAGCATACAAAGCTTGAACCGGGCATGACCATAGGCAGTGTATTAAGGGATGCATTTGCCGGATTGTTCGAGATGGAAAAGAGAATAAATGAAATATGCGATAAACTGGGTGAAGTGACTGATGATAATGAAATGAATGAGCTTCTGGACGAGATGGGGCTTCTTCAGGATTTGCTGGACAGCCATGATTTCTATGTAATAGATTCAAAGGTAGAGGAAGTTGCAAGAGCATTTGACCTGCTTCCTCTGGGGCTTGATAAGGATGTAACTGATTTATCAGGCGGACAGAGAACGAAGGTGCTTTTGGCAAAGCTTTTACTTGAAAAACCGGAGATACTTCTTCTTGATGAGCCGACTAATTATCTTGACGCAAATCATATAGAGTGGCTTAAACGGTATCTGCAGGAATATGAAAATGCATTTATACTTATATCACACGATATTCCTTTTTTAAATTCGGTGGTAAATCTGATATACCATATGGAGAATTGCCAGTTGAACAGATATGTCGGTAATTATGATAAATTCCTTGAAGTGTATGAGGTGAAAAAATCTCAACTGGAGGCTGCTTACAGAAAACAGCAGCAGGAAATAAGTGAGCTTAAGGATTTTGTGGCGAGAAATAAGGCAAGAGTTGCTACACGAAATATGGCTATGTCAAGGCAAAAGAAGCTTGATAAGATGGAAATTATTGAGCTTGACAGGGAAAAACCTAAGCCGGAATTTAATTTTAAGGAAGCCAGAACAGCAGGCAAGGTGATATTTGAAACAACAGACCTTGTTATAGGTTATGACAAGAACAAGCCTCTTTCAAAGCCGATGAATCTTCGTATGGAACGAGGGGACAAAATAGCCATAATTGGTACAAATGGAATAGGAAAGACCACTTTTTTAAAGAGTGTTCTTGGTATCATTCCGGCTATAAGTGGTAAAGCACAGCTTGGGGACTATCTTCATAAAGGATACTTTGAGCAGGAGGTTCGTATGGGTGAAAACACCTGCCTTCAGGAGATATGGGAGGAATTCCCGGGATATACGCAGTATGAGGTGAGAAGCGCCCTGGCAAAATGTGGATTAACCACCAAACATATAGAGAGTAAGGTTAAGGTATTGTCAGGAGGAGAGCAGGCTAAGGTGCGCTTGTGTAAGCTGATAAATACAGAAACAAATGTATTGCTACTTGATGAGCCGACAAATCATCTTGATGCAGATGCAAAGGACGAGCTTAAACGTGCACTAAAAGAGTACAAGGGTTCATTGCTCATAGTATGTCATGAGCCGGAATTCTATGAGGGACTTGTAACCGATATATGGAATTTGGAGCAGTATTCATTGCTTAGCTAGGAGAAGAAAATGAGCAGAATATCAGAATATTTAAAAAAGAACAAGCTGATAGCAGATGGAGCTTTCGGTACATATTATATGAGCATATATGAAGATCAGGAAGAAGAGAATGCTGAAACAGCGCAGCCAGAGAAAGCAAATATACTATATCCGGATAGAGTTGTAAATATACATAAGGAGTATATAGAGTCTGGCGCAGGACTTATAAGGACAAATACATTTGCAGCTCATAAAGTAAGTCTGAACACAGATATTGAGGGTGTACAGGAAAATGTCAGGGCTGCTGTAGCAAATGTAAGAAAAGCTATAGAGCTTTCTGATGTGGCAGCAGATAAGATATTTATAGCCGGCAGTATAGGACCGGTAG
>JBJEMQ010000124.1:0-2767 GCA_051879755.1 Coprococcus sp.
TATAAATATCGGATAAAAATAATCCGAGTTTTAAACGTTTAAAATAATTGTAAACTTTATTAGAATGATGTATACTATTTGCAATGGACATCTCCTTTTTTGATTCGTGTGCATTGTTTTGTGGTTATTACAATTATACCGTATCAATCAGGAGATGTCTTTACTTTTGTGCAATATTTGCTATTTGCTCATTTATAGCTTATATCTTTTTCTTGATCTGTAATGTATTCGCTCTCTGTTTTTGTTAAGGACGATTACAAAAAACAGCAATACCATTATCTCGCACTTCACATAGGCGAGAAAATTGCTGGTTTGGTATAGAGATCTTTGATTAGTCATCTAATTTAATGACATTGGAGTAATAGTGCTTGTTCTTAATAATATTATATATAGATTTTATGGACAGAAAACAGTTAATGAGTTAAGATTATACAATCTTACAAAGAAAGGAATGATTTTTATAAGAGAAGGTCCCGATAACTTCAAACTAGAAGAGACAACAATATGGTCCTTTCCGAATAGAGGAAAATGGGCAACACATTCAGGAAAATACAGGGGAAACTGGTCTCCATATGTTCCAAGAAATCTTATTTTACGATATTCTAAGGAAAATGATTGGATATTGGATCAATTCTTGGGGAGTGGAACGACGTTGATTGAAGCAAAACTTTTAGGAAGAAATGCGATTGGGGTAGATATTAATCCGGAAGCTATCAAATTATCTAATTCAAATCTGAATTTTTCAAGTCATTCAATTTCAAAAATTTTCACACGACAGGGAAACGCAAGAGATTTGTTTTTTATTAAGAGTAACAGTATTGATATGATATGTACGCATCCGCCATATGCTGACATCATTAAATATAGTCAAGATATAGTAGGAGATATATCACAGCTTCATTATTCGGAATTTCTTTCTGCAATGAGAGATGTAGCACAGGAGTCATATCGGGTTTTGAAATCTCAATCAATTTGTGCATTTATGATTGCTGACGTTCGAGAGAAAAATTATGTTCGACCTTTAGGAATGGATACAATGAGAATTTTTGTTGATGTAGGATTTCGTTTAAAAGAAATTATTATTAAAGAGCAACATAATTGCAGATCAACAGAGTATTGGGAGAAAAAGGAAAAAAACTTTTTGATGCTGGCTCATGAATATATATTTGTATTAGAAAAGTAATCGAGCATATTACTATTGAATTCCTTGCGAAGAACATTATTTTTTTCGGTGTGTTTTTAAAATTCAGCAATTGCTGAATTAAAAATTGCTTTTGCTGAATTATTGAGATATACTTAATATGGTTTTAGAATAAGAACAAATGTTCAATGAAGCGTAAGAGGTGTGGAATGGTAATCAGCTATAAGAAATTATGGAAATTATTAATAGATCGAGATATGAAAAAGAAGGATTTGTGTGAGGCTGCTGGTATCAGTCATGCATCTATGGCTAAGTTAGGAAAAAATGAAAATGTTACCACGGATGTGTTGGTAAAAATTTGTTCAGCTTTAAAGTGTGATATATGTGATATCATGGAAATAACGGAGATTGAATCATAATGAAGAGGAATAGTATGGCAGAGCAGGCAATTGAAAAGAAGGAACGGGTGCAGGCGAAGCCCATATTGAAATGGGCAGGAGGAAAAACTCAAATGTTAAAAGAACTACTGCCTAAAGTACCGACTTCATATGGTAGATATATTGAACCATTTTTAGGTGGAGGTGCAGTATTTTTTGCATTGAACCCTGACACTGCAGTTATTGCAGACAGCAATCCTGAATTAATTAATATGTATAAACAGGTTGCAGAAAATGTGGATGAAGTAATTTCATATTTACAAAGATATGAAAATACTCAGGAAATGTTCTATAGTGTCCGTGCATTAGATTGGATGGCATTACCAAAAGCCGAAGCAGCAGCCAGGATGATTTATCTAAACAAAACATGTTTTAACGGACTGTATCGTGTGAATAAAAAAGGACAGTTTAATGTTCCGTTTGGAAAATATAAAGCTCCTAATTTTTGTGATGTAAATGCATTGTATGCTGCGTCAGAAGTATTACAAAGAGCAGATATAGTATGTGGGGATTATTTAGCGGTACTAAAAGAATATGCAAGACCAGGAGATTTTATTTTTTTAGATCCACCTTATCTTCCGATTTCTGCATATTCTGATTTCAAACGTTATACAAAGGAACAGTTTTATGAGGAAGATCATGTTGAGTTGGCAAAAGAAGTAATTCGCTTACAGGAATTAGGATGTCATGTAATTCTTACAAATTCCAATCATCCGCTTGTACATGAATTATATAAACCATTTAATATCGAGATAATTCAGACCAAGAGATATATTTCGTGCAGTGGGAAAAACCGGAGAGGTGAGGATATAATTGTAACGATTCCTCCCAAACGAAAAATGCTGATTAAACTTATCCCGGAACCATTGCCGGAACAGGTATCAAAATATCCTGCAACAAGATTTATGGGGTCTAAAAGTAAATTACTGTCTGAAATCTGGTCAGTAGCATCACAATTTCAATTTGATACGGTGGTTGATTTGTTTTCCGGATCAGGTATTGTGGGTTATATGTTTAAATCTCAGGGGAAAGCTGTAATTAGTAATGATTATATGGCTATGGCTGCGACATTTGCGAAAGCAATGATTGAAAATAATGAAACTGTTTTATCTATAGAAGAAGCAAAACAGTTGTTGATATCGTTAAAAGAATCGGACCATTTTGTGGCTACGACATTTCAAGGGTTATA
>JBJEMQ010000125.1:0-11964 GCA_051879755.1 Coprococcus sp.
ACTTCGTCTGATGCTGTTACAAATGTATAAAAAGAATAATTCACATGTCCGGCATCCCAGAAAACTATTCTTCCGGGAACTAACGTATAATATGTTGCTCCATAACCCTTCAGAGTAGTAGACAACATATCACCTGTACTTGTATTCATTACCTTTGCCAAATCATAATCTTCGTAAGTACATGAACCACGAAACTGGCAATCAATCCCATTATAAACAAAACTTATAACTGCTATCTCGTTATCTTCTATACTATATTTTACATCTTTAATATATGACGATTTTACATCTATATATAGTCCTAATTTTTTAAATTCCTCAGGCGATGCTACTTCTCCGTTTTTTATTTCTTCTGTTGTTTCTGTCTTCTCTTCATTATCATCACCACATGCCGTAAGAGTTACTATCATGCAAAAAACAACACATAAAACAAAAACTTTCTTTAAAATATTTAATTTTCTATTCATGACATTACCTCTAAATTGTATATTGTAATAATTCTTCACAGCAGATTCATGGTTCTTTAATTTCCGATGGTCATAATCCTGCAATAATAAACATTAAAAGAATACACTGCATCACCAGCAATACAGGAATAGTAATATAAAATTTACTCTTCTTAGTTTTATGTCTGTATACACGCATACCTATAAGCGAGCCTGCTGCTCCACCTAAAGCTGCCACTGTAAGTAATACTCTTTCCGGTATTCTTTTTCGTGCAGAATTACCTTTTGCTCTATTTCTTCCTGCTCTTGCGTTTCTTTTGTCTACTCCATACATATAAAATGCCACCATATTTATTAAAATTAAATATATAGCAAATATGCCACTGAGTATGATTTTTACATTATCCATAATTCTTCATTAGTGATTACAACCATTTTGTACACACTTATACTCCATATTTGGGTCTGTAGGATCCCATGTATGCCAATATTCAAGCTTTGCAGCCGACGGTTTAGGAAATGGGCCCTCATCATTACTATAATATATCTTTACCTGAGTATGCAATGAACAATTATCATATATCCATTTTGCATCCCCGGCAGTTAATCTGACACAGCCATGTGAACATGTTGTTCCCAGTTGATTATATGCACTTACACTTAATGTATTATTATTATTTTCACTTCCGTAAAATACAGAATGAAATAATATATCACGATATATCTGTGTACACCACTGTCCCCAGCATGGTCCCATAAGAGTAAGCCATCTATATTTTGCCGGTGTATAAAATGTTCCTGTCGGGGTTGCCTCACCCGTAGAACAGATAAATGCCTTAACAGGAATAATATATCCTTTATCACCGTCCTTTGCATAAACAGTCACTACATTTTTTGTTTTATTTACTTCAATAAGATACTCATTTTGTTTTCCAATAATGTTATCTACATCTGTAAGACGTTTTCCATTTCCTCCAAAATAGAATTTATAACCATCTGCATATGCCCATTTTCTTTGGTACATAATACCATTGTTTGCAAAATAATAGAAATCATTATCTATTTCTGTATAACCTGTTGCAAGTGTACCGTCACTATTTACATAATATATTTTTCCATTTACTGTTTTAAAGCCTGATGTTTTATAACACCTTCCAAGCTTATTAAATAAATACCAGTCACCATCTATTTTGAATGAACGGTTTTTAACTAACGTCCCGTTTTTCTTATAATAATATGTATAACCTGTCTCACTCTTATACCATCCCGTATATGGTTTTCCATCATTACCAAATCTGTAATGAACTCCTTTTATTTTTGCTGTTCCTGATGTAAGATACCCGTATTTACCAAAATAATAATAACATTTTGAACCATCAACCTTTTTCGCTCCTTTATAAGCACTTCCGGTTTTTCCAAAATAGTACCTTCTGCCTGATATCGTTGCCCAGCAGTTCTTAACCATCTTTGCATTTGAACGGAAATAATAATATTTTTCATTAATCTTCCTAAGTCCGGTAAGAGCCTTACCCTTGCTTCCCAGATAGTATCTTTCTCCTGATACGGTTACCCATTTATTCTTCTGCATCACACCATTTTCGTTGAAATAAAATATATACCCACTTATTCTGCGAAGGCCTGTAAGAGCTCTTCCCTGTGAGCCAATATAATAACGTTTTCCTGATACAGTTATCCATTTATTCTTAACAAGAATACCTTTTTTATTAAAGTAATAATAAGCTGAACCTATCTTTCTAAGTCCTGTCCCGGCTCTGCCATCACTTCCAAAATAGTACCTGCCGCTATTCAATGTTCTGAATTTATTTTTTATTATTACACCCTGCAAATTACTATAATACTTATATCCATTATATGTAAAAAGGCCTACAGCCGCTTCTCCGTTTTTTTTGAAATAATATGTATTACCACCTATGGTTTTCATAACATTTGTATACATACATCCTCTGTCGCCGAAACCATAATAATGCGTAGTCTTTACACCATTTTTTATCTCAGTAATACCAATTACCTGATTTACAACAGGCACACCATTCTTATAATAATACTTATTTCCGGTATCATCTGTATACCAGCCATCTGTTTTAACAGAATCAGATATATACATATCTGTCTCTGCGGCCATTGACTTTGGCATCATACAAAACAATATAAAAAGACATCCAAATAACAATATTAATCTTTCTGCAAGTTTCTTCATATATACTCCTTAATTAATTCTGGAATATCTCTTATTTACCTGTTGTCTTCTTATTCCTATAACAAGACCAATTTCTATAAGCGTAAATAATATAGCTGAACCACCATAGCTTATAAATGGAAGAGATACACCCGTATTAGGAAACACGTTAACTGCAACACATACATTTACAATAATCTGATATCCTATATGGAGCATAACCCCCATAACTACCAGACTACCATACAGATTTCTTGACTCTCTTATTACTACAAACATCTGAAATAAGAGATATCCAAACATAAGAAACATTAATAAAGCACCTACAAGACCCAGCTCCTCACATATAATTGCAAATATCATATCATTTTGAGCTTCAGGGATATTCACAAGCTTCTGTGTTCCATTTCCAAGACCTTTACCCAGCAGACCTCCGCTTCCTATAGCATACAGTGACTGCAATACCTGATATCCTATTCCTCCTGCATATTTCTCAGGAGCAAGCCATGCAAAAAAACGTCTCATCTGATAAGGATAATTGTCAAGTTCAGACTCAAGCGGCAGGTTATTTTTTACCATAAAAATAAATATAGCTACACCAACTATACCTAAGATAAGCACTATCGTATGAAGTTTATTGTTTCCACTCACTATAAAAGTAATGGTAAAACACATAAGCATCAAGATAATTGCACTGCTTAGATTAGAAGATATAACAAGTACAATACCTGCCTGAATACCTACCAGTACCCAAAGTAAAATAATTGTTCCGGCCTTATGTATATTTTTCCAATTATTACTTATAAAGGCTGCCATAAATATAATCATGCATAACTTAACTATATCTGCTACCTGTACCTGAAAGCCTGCAATAACAATCCATCTTGTAGCTCCGTTTACCGTTTTTCCAAGTGGTGTTCTAAGCAACAATAATACACCAATACTTGCCAAATATACAACCCATTCAAGTTTTTTGAATACTTTATAAGGAACAACATTTACAATAGCAAGTACGACCATGGCACCAATTGTAATGAAAAGCTGTTTCTTAAAATAATATGTAGAATCATAATTTGTATCTATACTTAATGATGCCGAATAGCTGGAAGCACTAAATATCATAATCAGACCAAATGCCGACAGAAATATAACTGCTGTAAGTATTTTAAACTCGATACCCGGGGTATATTCAGTTCTTTCCTGCTGGTTCGCCACTACACTTTCAGCAAAATTCTGATTTTCCGTTTTATCTGATCTGAATGCTCTCATCTGTTTCTGCCTTTCTTTTAACTATTTTGAAAATATATCTGAGAAAAAGGAATATACCGTCATCATATCGGAATCAAGAAGATTTAAAGTATTCTTATACTCCGGCATACTTATTTCCTTTACCTGTGAACCTATATACATACTGGCATCTTCCATTTCAAGCTCTATATATTTTCCCTTTTTATAATCAGTTATCTTCGCAGTACTTTCTTCTCTACCGGACTCATCTTCACAAGCAACATATATCTGGTCATTTTCAAATGCATATGACAGTTTTACATTCTCTTTCTCTGAAGTTTTGTCTTCTCTATAATTACATGTATACTCTACTTCAAGTCTGTCACCTTTTGATATATCGTCCTTTGTAATAACTAATTCTTTTCCGGTATCATCACTATATTTAAATTCTACGTTATCACATAAATACTCACCACCATAAAAATTCAGCTCCATATTTATGTTATTTTCCGATACATTTTTACAATATATACTAACAAGCTGCTGCTTATTATTTACTGCAAAATATACATCCAGATTCTCCAAAGAATCAGCCTTTTCATTTATCTCATCAAATAATTCCTGAAGTGTATAGCCTGTAATCTTTTCAAGGAATTCATCTACTTTTTCCCCTGTCTTACATGACATATTGTAGCAATCCTCAATATATTCTGCTGTATCTTTTGCATCAAACACAATTTTATATACCCGGCATTTTGTTTCCTTACCATTTATGGTAAATGTCTGTTTATCACATTTTTCGGACTCAAGATTAAGAAAATAATCTTTTGTTCTGGTATAAAGACCATCAACTACATTATCTGCCTGTGCAGTACCTGTTGCAGCCTCCATCAAATCTACATATATTTTTGATATGGTATGAATTGTTTCCTTATCAAGTCCTATCTGTGAAATAAATGAATTACCAAGTTTTGTCTCCATATCATCTGCATAATCTATCTGTATGGAAAACTCTTTTTGTTCTGAATATGAATCTCCCTGCACAAGTTCACCCAGCATCGAACCGGAATACCCGATTACAGATGTATTTTTATCTGCATAAACTGACAATTTTTCCTGTACTTCTTCATTCTTATCTTCATACTCACAAAATGTCAGGAAATCATTTTCTGACTTATTTCTTCTTACACCCTGTGTCAATTTAACATTATCATCCGTATTTTGCACAAGCTCAACATCATAATTTCCCAATGCCATGGAAAATGCCATATCATATCCGCCATATTTTTTATTTATTCCCGATTCTGTAGCTGTATACATCGTATTTGCAAATGCTGTAACTACCTGGGTCTGTGGCAATAGTAAAAAGCGGAGAACAACTGCTGCTAATACAACTACTGCCAAAGCTACTGCTATTATAATACCTGTTATTATCTTCTTTTTCTTAGTCCATTTTTTCTTAATATCTTTTTTCTCAGTACTCATATATGGCATCTCATATGATGCTGCCATTTCAGGTACCATATTTATCGGCATCTCATTAGGCACAATATACATACCACAATTGGGGCAGTAACCTGCCCCATCATCTATCTGTGCTCCACAATTGTTACATATCATTCTTTATTATCCTCCGGATTTATTTTGTTTATAACCCCGTCATGATTTTTATTTATCCATTCTATTGCCTGGCATAAACCCTCTTCAGAAAAAGGAAACTCCTGAGATTGCTTTAAATCATCTGCTGTCACCTCAAAACAGAAAGGCTCCGGCCATATATAAGCTTTAAGCAATACTTCTTTTTTCTCATTTTCATCATCTGATACATTTTTTTCTATCTTCTGCACCATGTATCTTATGCCATTATCACTACCTTTAAAAGGTCTTGATTTATAAAATTCAAGTGCTAAAAGTTCTTTTCTGTTAACCATATCTATTGCCCAACTATTTTATAGTGAATGGATATACCTCTACTATATTATCAGATTTATCTGTTATATACAGATAAGTCAAGCCTGATTTTGCACCACCGGCACTCACTTTAATCCATGTTATATATGAATCCTCTATAGCACCAAAATCAATCACATCTGATTTTACACCATCTGAATATATCAGATATCCTTTTATATCCATTGTCTTCTTATCAGAATTTCCAAATACTGTATGTATATATATATCCTCATCTTGATCTATAGTATTGTTCTTGTTATCATAATCTTCCATTCCATGATTAACATATGACTCTACATCCCATCCTACGAGTTCCTTATATATACTATTTGCATTCTTATTTCCTGCATAGCGAAGCTCTCCAAGATAACGCATTGTAAGTTCATTTTTTGTATCTTTGTTAGCCTTTACATATGACAGCTTTGCACTATTAATCTTCTTATTTACATCAGCTTTTTCTACTTTTTCATAATATGCAATAGCGGTCTCATAATCCTTATCCTTTGATGCCTTATCTGCAAGAGCTATATAACATTCATCTATTGCTTCTGTACAATCTTTATATGATGAATCTACTTTTTCATATGCACTTATAGCATCTTCATATTTTCCCTCATCATAATATGATTTTGCTGACTGATATATACAATCATTTGCACGGTCGTTATAATCATCATACTCTGATTTAATAAAATTATCATAAGCTTCCTGATAACTTCCTTCAGCCAAATCAAGCTCAGCCTTACGATAATAACATTCTTTTATCTTATCAGAAGCATCACTATATGAACCGGCATCTGTAAAACTTAATATAGCATTATCATAATCAGCAGAATCCATATATGCAGTTCCCTTACCATAGTAACACTCTTTTATTGCATCAGCAGCACCTGCATAATCCCCTGCTTTATTATATTCTTCTATAGCATTATCATAATCACTGCCTGCTTTATACTCATTTCCTTGATTAAAATGACATTCCTTTGCCTTGTCAGCTGCATCTTCATAATTTTTATCTGCAGCCTTGTCAAAGTACTCTGCAGCCGTCAGATAGTCATTTTCTTTCATCTTATCAGAAGCATATTCATAATACGCACCACCATTTGCCATGGTTTCAGAATCCTTGAATGAGCCAAGGTCTGTATATATGGCAACAGCTTCTTCTATCTTTCCATCTGCCATCATATCTTCTGCATCATTATAATCCTTAAACTTTGGAACAAATAATATTGCAAGCACTGCTGCAGCTGCAACTATAACAACAGGTATTGCTATAAGAGTTATCTTAAGTCCTTTACTCTTCTTTTTCTTTTCTTTTATTTTCTTTTCCTTTACAGGTTTCTCCTTACCTGTTATATCTCCCATCGGCGGCATTCCGTTTGGTCCACCCATCGGCGGCATTCCGTTTGGTCCACCCATCGGCGGCATTCCGTTTGGCCCACCCATTGATGGCATTCCGTTTGGCCCACCCATTGGTGGCATTCCGTTTGGCCCACCCATTGGCGGCATTCCGTTTGGCCCGCCCATTGGCGGCATTCCGTTTGGTCCGCCCATTGGTGGCATTCCGTTTGGTCCGCCCATTGGTGGCATTCCGTTTGGTCCGCCCATCGGTGGCATTCCAGCCGGCCTCATATCAGCTCTAAGTTCACTTGAAAGGACAGTTGTGCCTTCATCGTCACTATTTTCGAAATTTTCCTCATTTATTTCTTCACTAATTACATTTTCTTCAGATACTTCTTCCTCAGACTGATTCTCTTCTGAATCACTTTCCTCAGATACTTCTTCCTCAGACTGATTCTCTTCTGAATCGCTTTCCTCAGATACTTCTTCCTCAGACTGATTCTCTTCTGAATCGCTTTCCTCAGATACTTCTCCCTCAGACTGATTCTCTTCTGAATCACTTTCCTCAGATACTTCTTCCTCAGACTGATTCTCTTCTGAATCGCTTTCCTCAGATACTTCTTCCTCAGACTGATTTTCTTCTGAATTGCTATCCTCAGAATTTTTTTCTTCTGATTGTTCTTCAATGGAAATATCTGCTTTTTCTCTTAAATCATTATCGATCACCATAGTAGGACTTTCACTTGTTAAGCTTTCATCAGGTATAACAGCCAAATTGTCCGTTGGATTAAACACGGGTTCCATATTTTCTGTCATATCTGCCTGACTGCCATTGTTAACAGGTTTTCCACATACAGGGCAAACTGTTGCATCCGGGCTTAACTCATAACCACAATTATAACAAAACATATCTTTACCTCCATTTATTATAAATAATATTGTTAATATTCACCGAGTCTTATGTAAACTAACCATTATCAAATGTCGGCGTCTATTGCACATTACTGCTATTTTCACTTATCTTTAGTCTTCTATCATGAGGATTACATATCAAATAACAAATCATTTTATAGTAAAAATAAATTCCTCATTTGAAAGTCTGATTATACTATTATCCGGTATCACAACATCTACATTGCTATATACCTGCTGTCCATTCAGATATGTGTGATTTGTGGAATTATTATCCCTAAGGTAATTAATACCATTTATATTTGTTATATATGCATGTCTTCTGCTTATGGATTTATTACCTGTGACCTTATAATCAACACCCTGGTCTGCCTTTCCTATACAGAATACCTGTTTATTTATCTCAACAATTTCACCGGTACTTTTGCGTACTATAACAGGTGTTCCCTGTTCCTGCATACTTTTACCTGAAAGTACTGTTGTTAAGGTCTCCAAATCAGAAGAATATGTCCTTTGCCCATAAGCTGTCAGCTTTCGTGTACTTTCAGTCTGATAATCTTCTGATCTGTATATCGTTTCTTTATTCTCTATAAGTTTTCTTACTTCTTCTGTCTTTTTCCTTATTTTCTCTGCCTGACGCTTTGCCTCTTCATTACTTCGCTGTGCCTCATATTCTGCATACATTCTGGCCTCTTCTGCTCTCATCTCAGTCTCTTTCGCACGCCGAATCTCATCAGCATATTTTGAAGATGCCAATTCTGCTCTATATCTCGCTTCTTCCGCCTCTTTGGCAGCAAGCTCTGCTTTCATTCTGGCTTTCTCTGCCTGTTGCTTCGCACTTTCCTCCTGCTGTTCCTCTTTTTCTCTCGCATACAAAATTGCTGTCTGTGATTGCTGTCTTACCTCTTCTTCTGCTCTTTGCCTTGCAACCTCTGCTTCTATTCTGGCAGCTTCAGCCTTCATTCTCATTTCTTCTGCCTGCTTTGCAAGCTCTGCCTGTCTTTTTGCTTCTTCACTTTGTCTTTTTGCTTCGGTTTCTGCCGCAATTTTTGCCATTTCTGCATTTCTTGCATCCATCTCTGCTTTATATCTGGCTGACTCTGTTTTATTATATGTATTAACAGACTGATTAACATTATTTTTTATTTCATTTTGAATAATTAATAACTGACTGTTAGTCCGCAATTCCTTAATGAAACAATTAAACTGAAATGCATCAAATTCTTTATTACTGTCAAAGTAATCTGCTATCTGATTTGCACATTCAATGGCAGGTGTATGAGCATATACAAGTTTGCCAAGTAAATCTTTTATAAACTGTTCTATATTCTGTTCAGGAAAACCTGTATCAAGCGGTAAATAAACAAGCTGTATAGTAAAATCACTCAACTTTGTATATATATAATTTAAATTTAATACTACCTTATTGATATTTAATCCATTCTGTACCATCGACACAAGTTGTCTGCTGAAGCTGAATAAATATTCAACTAATTCATCTCTGAATATTGGTTTAGCAATAATCTGTTCAAATGTCATATCTCCTGCTATAGTATATTCAAGAACCCTGTCACCGTTTATATATACTTCCCTGCATGAACTTACATTTCCCGCAAATGGCATATTATATGTCTGCATTTCATATTGAATAACAGGAGTCATTTGATCCAGCTTATAATGAATTCTCTGTTCTTTTGTTTTCTGTGTCATATATACTCCCCTCCTGTTATATAACCTATTTATATTACATTGTGAACTACACACGAACCTAAAATTTCGGTGTTTCTTGTCACTATGTTTCAAAAGACACTACGACAGATATATTATAACAAAAAGCCCTATATTAGTCTAGTAACTCTTATGTTCAGGTTCTGGCAATTCAGACACGGAAGGTAGTATTTTAGCCCCATATCTTACCGAAGTTCCACTTGGGTAATCTACTCATAACTTTCAGGATATTCTGTTTTATTCCATAAATGATCATTTTCCACAAGAACTTCATCAGAGCAATTAAAAAACGTATAATTAGTTTTCCATTCACTCTGTTCCGTACTGTTTTCAGGCATATTTCTATTTGCCGGATCATCCCACGTCACATCTACATTGTACCATGTACTACCCAATTTCACTTTATTCCACGCATGGTTATCTGTATAATCATAAACCATACCTTCAACAACTATACAATCTATATCCAGACATTCCATAAACAATTTAAAAGTAGATGCATATCCTGTACATATTCCAAATCCATTTATCAACATACCATACGGATTATCTGAATCTTCCATTGGTGTCATGGCAACACTCAATTTCTGTCTGTCATAATCCATATTTATACACATATAATCATGAATTGCTTTTTCCTTCTCCAAATCAGTCATATCCTCATTAATACACTCTTTGATAATATCACTGACCTTGTTTAAAATTGCAATATCCTTTTCATTATTTAAAAGCTCCGGCTTATTTTCCAAATATGCTGTAACAATGTCTCTATTATAATATATTTCATCATCTGTATCATGAAGCTGAGACTCACTTGTAATTTTCACAGTATTTTCTGATGAATCATTTACAGTAGTCTCTGTATTATCTGCAATACTGTTTCCACCATATAATACATTCTTTCTGTTTTCTTCAAGAATCATCTCAATATCAACATATTTCTCCATGCACTTTCTCAAATCTTCTTTATTCAAACCAAACATATCTTCAAATGCAGACTTCGCCTTATCAGGATTATGGCTTATATCCAGTATCACATATTCACCTATAGTAAATATACGACTATTTTCAAGTATTTCCACTCCTTCCGGATAATAACCCGTATATGCTGCTATTCTTTCATCTATATATGCTTTAAAAGCTTCTTCAATCTCTTTTGTATTAATATAATCATTTTCCTTTTTTGCACGAAGAACTGCATATTCTGTTGCATCTGCATTTTTTGAATAAATAATGCAGCCATCGTCAGGATATTTTAAACCATATAACATATCAAGCATATTTTCATATTCAGCATTACTTGAATTACATATAACAAGATTATCCCTGTTTTCATCTTCATATGCCATAGAAAGTGCTAATTCATAACATGTCGCTTCAGTTTGTGTCATATCATCTTTTTTACCACAACCTGATATAAGTAATAAAAAACCAATAATAATTATTATCGAAGCTGCTTTTCTTACCATATCTCCATATTCCCCTTTATTTAAAACTATTCCGTATATTAATCTTGTAACTAATCATCAAAGCATAAAGCTTTATAAGTTTAACTTATATTTAATATTTTTCCTATAATGTAAAAAAAGACTAATTTATAATTAGTCTTTCATAAAAGAGGCGCGAGCCGGATTTGAACCGGCGATGACGGTGTTGCAGACCGGAGCCTTACCACTTGGCTATCGCGCCATATTTAATTTTAAGCTCCCCGAGTAGGGCTCGAACCTACAACCCTTCGGTTAACAGCCGAATGCTCTACCATTGAGCTATCGAGGATTATGTATGTGTCAAAAACTGCTTTCCAAAAAGGAAACGCAGAAGGAGGGATTTGAACCCTCGCGCCGCGCAAACGGCCTACACCCTTAGCAGGGGCGCCTCTTCAGCCACTTGAGTACTTCTGCAAAATGCCTAAATGAAATCTCCCACCAGGGATATTAAATTTTTTGACGCTCATATAGAATATCAAATCATCTTAATATTGTCAAGGAGTTTTTTCATTTTTATTTATATAATTATAATATGTTTTTCTCCATAATTCGTGCAAATTTTTTAAAAACAAAATATACAAGAAAGAGTTTCGCTTGCGAAACTCTACGCCTGCGGTAGGTCGCAAAAAGCGACATCTACTTATCCGCCGCAGTGCAATCCACACGGAGTGTT
>JBJEMQ010000126.1:0-2731 GCA_051879755.1 Coprococcus sp.
GAAATAATTTGATTATCTAGCCATTTATCCAATTTTTTACGATGAGCATACAGACGATTACCAATCTTAACAGTAAAACCATTTTGCGGATTTCTTAATAATTCTCTGGCTTTTGTCTCGCCAATTCCTAAATAATGACAAAATTCCTTAACATTTAATAATCCTTTTTCATTCATCTCATTTATATTAATACCTATAGTAATCCCTCGTTTCCTCTCCATATAATCAAGTGTTTTTTTCAATAAATTCAATACTTTTTGATACCTGTCAATGAATGGAACTAAGGTTATGGAGTGATCTTTACCTCATACAGGGCAGATATATAGTAATAATGGGTACACCAAATAAAACGTCATCACTATTCGTTCTAAATGGCCTCGATGTATACCCATCCCTATATGGCAGCTCACCTCTCATGTCCAACAGGATCATCCTCCTTACGGTGGGTCCTCACTTCCTTCGTTCTGCCTGTCCATAACCAGGGTGCCAGCTTAGCTATTCATCAGGGTCATGCCCTCTGGAGAAGATTCCTGCCGGCTACCAGCTCATTCTTTGTACTTTCATTACTGATCCAAACACTCCTATTACAGCACCTTTCGGCGGACGCTTCCTGTAATTCTTATGGTTGTTTCATTTTGTGGAACTATGCAGCTTTTTGCTGTGTTCCCGGACGCTTGATATCTCCAAGCATCTTTGATGCGTCATAGCGGATACCTTTTGTAAGAATTACATGGAATACTCTTATCAGCTTACAAGCTACCGCTATAAGTGACTGCATCTTTTTTAGTGGATTCTTTTCTCTGGTAGTATAATATCTGTGGATTTCTTTAAATTCTTCATTCTTACCCACTACTGATATGGCTGCCTCGAAAAGAAGATACCTGAGACGCTTACGGCCTCTTTTACTTATCTTTGTCTTTCCGTTGTGCTTACCAGAACTATCTACCACCAGTTCCAACCCTGCCAGTTTCTGAAGTTCTTTCGTGTTATCGAAGCGCGTGATATCACCAACCTCTGCAATGAAACCAGCTACGGTTGTTATTCCTATGCCTTTTATTTCAAGCAGTTTATCTACATGCTCAATCTGCTGGCACAGCTCTTTGATCAGGTCATTGACCCGTTCAAGACGTTTGGTTTGAAGTTCATAATCCTCAATCAGATCCTGAATCTCCATTTTTGCTTCGGCAAGACCTGTTTTTAATCCTATGCTGTTCATTGCCGCATTCAGAATCAATATGGCCTTCTTATGCCCATTTCCCCGGAGTTTTGCATCTTTCCATATCTTAATGATGCCGTCCACTCCAAGTTTTACTATCTCCTCAGGAATTGACGCCTGCTTTAATACTAACAACCCTCCCTTGGCGTCTATATGTGTATAAATCCCCTTATATTCCGGGAAGTACACCGCAATCCATTTCTGCAAACGATTCTTTGCTCTGGTCAGCTCCTCTACGAGGAGAAACCTACGGTTTGAAGCATTTCGCAGTTCTGCATACACGCCTGTCGGCATATATGAATAAAAATATCGTCCATCTTTTACAAGCCCCGCTATAACACGCGGATCTTTTCTGTCATTTTTTGATGGGCTGTTGTCGTCCAATTCCTTGGTTTTATGCACATGATGCGGATTTACCATTACAAACTTTATGTCTTTTTCACCCATGAACTGCCCAAGGTCGAACCAGTAGTGACCTGTTGGTTCAATTCCTACCATTGCCTCTTCAAGTTTATTTTTCTGCATCAGCTCTACGACTGTGTTATAAAAGCTGTTGAATCCCTCCATAGAGTTCGAAAACGGTACAGGCTTTTTGGTAAGCTCGATGCCTCTCCAGTTAAAAGCTCTAAAATAATGCTTCTCACTGCCAACATCAATACCAACGATCATTGTTGTTTCTTTTACTTGCTCAATCTTCTTGTTTTGTGTAGAATTCATTTGTAGATACCTTCCTTATTCTGTTCATTTGCTAACTGGCCGGTCAGCAATGACAGTTTAACTTAGGTATCTATTTTTGTAAAATCATTTACTCTCTACACTTTGAATTATACAGGAAGCTATTCATAAGATAATCGCTCAGCCGCTTTGGCACTTTCTGATATAGTGACAGATTGAGAATATACTTTGCTGTATTGATATTTGAAATATGCGTGTGTCCCTCTTCAAACATTTTCGATGTGTTATATACGATATAACCATCACGCACCGCAAATATCACATAGCTTTTCTTCCGGTATATCTGGTTCAACCAATCACCTTCCGAGTGCCTTTTTGGCTTTTGCTGATTCCTCTTCATCTTTATTGCCTTCCCTGACTGCTGCAGCCTCTTCTTTCTTTTGATCTGCTTCCTGGATTGATTTATTTCGGTCTATGTCAGCAATATAATTCTCTGCCTCTTCATCCGTAACCCCAACCTTCAAAAGCATTTTCTTTGTCAGATCACGGGGGAACTTTCCGCTCACATATTTATCAAGTGCAGACTGTATTTTGTACATTGTGGCAGCCTCTTCTTTGGCTGTTTCATCATCTGCAGGTTTATCCGTATAGTTATCACCAGTTTCAACTTTTTCAGGCAACTTTCCAACACGGCGAGCATGCTTTTCCAGCTCTTCATCCGGTGTGAGTATTCCAGCTCCAACAAGATCAGTAATAAATTTTGAGAAAGAAGCAAGATCCGGTTCGTCAATATCTCCGTGCTGCATCACCGGATAATCAGTAATACCCTGGAAATGGCTT
>JBJEMQ010000127.1:0-2721 GCA_051879755.1 Coprococcus sp.
ATGAAGAGGCATATTTTGCAAATGTATATAAGGCAGGAGAAAATGAAAATCTGGAAGCTGTTTCATTCTACGCAACAGGTGACAGAACAAGCTATGCAGTATATGTAGTTACCGATTTTAATGACAAAGAGGATCTTAAGAACAGAACTCTGGTAGCAAGCGGTGAAATAGAGTATGCAGGATATTACACCATAAATCTTAATGAGCCCGTAGAGCTTCCGGATAATAAGAAATTTGCAGTAATTGTTCATATAAATACTCCGGGAGCAGAACTGCCTATTGCCATAGAATATTATGCCGATGAAATGACAGAGAGCTTTGATATAACAGACGGAGAAGGTTATATAAGTCTATATGGCTCGACATGGTACTCTGCAGAAGAGGACAGGAATTGTAATGTGTGTCTAAAGGCATTTACCAGTAAAAGATAGATGTTTATTTATGCCGCAGGAATGAGGCGGCGGAATGGAGATAAAGATGAAGAAATTAATATTTGCAACGGGAAACGAAAATAAGATGAAGGAAATCAGAATGATTCTTGCTGATTGCGGTTATGAAATACTTTCAATGAAAGAGGCCGGAATTGATGCAGATATTGTAGAAGATGGTAAGACATTTGAGGAGAATGCGATAATAAAGGCAGAGGCTATCAGAAAAATAGCAGGATGTCTGGTGCTTGCAGATGATTCAGGTCTTGAGGTAGATTATCTGGATAAAGCACCCGGAATATATAGTGCCCGTTTTATGGGAGAGGATACATCATACAGAATAAAAAATAAGGCAATAATTGATAAATTAGAGGGCGTACCTGACGAGAAAAGAACTGCCAGATTCGTATGTGCCATAGCGGCAGCATTTCCTGATGGAAGAACTGTTACAAGACGGGGAACTATAGAGGGAATCATAGGATATGAGGAGCGGGGCGAAAATGGCTTTGGATATGACCCGATATTTTTCCTTCCTAAACGTGGTAAGACTACAGCGGAGCTTTCACCTGAGGAAAAGAACGAGATAAGTCATAGGGGAAATGCCTTAAGGCTCATCAGGGAGGTTATTAATGAAGGTTCTGTTAATTAGCGATACCCATGGAAAGACAAGTTGTATAAGGCAGATAAAAGAAATTGTCGGCGATGTGGACATGCTTGTTCATATGGGAGATATATGCGGTGATGAAAGAATGATATATGACAACTTTGACTGTGAAATACACATGGTTGCGGGAAATAATGACTATGGTTCAGCTCTTCCCTATGAGGAGGAGTTTAATATAGGAAGATACAGCGTATTTATCACGCATGGACATAGGTATAGTGTGCATTACGGAACTGAAAGACTGGAAGAGCTAATTAAGGAAAAAGGATATGATATTGTTATGTTCGGACATACCCATGAAAGAATGGTAAAGCATTATGGCGGTTCGTATATAGTCAATCCGGGAAGTCTTGCTCTGCCTAGAGATAACAGAACAGGAACATATATATTACTTGATTTTGACCAAAATGGTAAACCATTTTTTGCCGAAAATGAATTGCCCCGCAGAAAAAGCGAAAGGGAAAGCTTCTGGCAGTCAATATGGGGATAAATATGTAAATCAGGCTGAGAAATCAGAAAATAAAAAACTGAGATAGGAGTGCGATTGTGAAGAAACACGATATAGTAGAAGGAGTAATAGATAAATATGACTTCCCTAATAAGGGAAGTTTTGTTATAGATGACAGAAGAGTGGTAGTAAAAGGGGCACTGCCGGGACAGAAGATATCATGTATGATAACAAAGCTTCGTAAAGACAAGGCTGAAGGAAGATTAATAGATGTAATTGAGCCTTCGGAGTTAGAGAATGCAAAACCATGCTGTTCTTTATTTGGTGTCTGTGGTGGCTGTACATATCAGACATTAAGCTATGACAATCAATTGGGCTTAAAAGAGAAACTGGTAAAGCAGCTTCTGGATGGAGTAATAGACAGTGAGGCGCATCCGTATAAATGGGAAGGAATACTTGGCTCTCCTGTGACGTCAGGATACAGAAATAAGATGGAGTTCTCATTTGGCGATGAGTACAAAGATGGCCCGCTGGCTCTTGGACTTCATAAGAAAAACAGTACTTATGATATTGTAAACATCACTGATTGTAATATAGTAAGTAACGATTATAACAAAATAGTAACATATACACTGCAATTCTGTCAGAACGCAGAACTTCCATATTATAAAAAGATGCAGCATACAGGATTGCTGCGTCATCTTGTAGTAAGACAGTCATATACCATGAAGGACATACTTGTAAATCTTGTCACTACAACCCAGGATATGGAAAAGCTGGATATGGATGCTTATATAGCCGGTTTATGTGCGCTGCCTCTTGAAGGACAAATAGCCGGAGTTCTTCATACGGAAAATGATAGTCTTGCAGATGCAGTAATCAGCGATAAAACAGTACTACTATATGGAACGGAATATATATATGAGGAAATCCTTGGACTGCGCTTTAAGATATCACCATTTTCTTTCTTCCAGACAAATACAAAGAGTGCTGAGAGACTTTATAACAAGGTCAGGGAATATGTGGGAGAAACAAGGGACAAGGTTATATTTGATTTGTACAGTGGAACAGGAACCATAGCGCAGATGCTTTCACCTGTTGCAAAGAAGGTAATAGGTGTTGAGATAGTTGAAGAGGCTGTTAAGGCAGCTACACAAAATGCAAAGCTAAATGGACTATCG
>JBJEMQ010000128.1:0-2716 GCA_051879755.1 Coprococcus sp.
TAAGACTCTCACAATAAGACAACGCCCTAGCAATATTCGTACCTCCGCCTAGCTGAATACTCATAAGTGCTTCTACCGGATCATTCACATAACCGCTAAGATCCACAACATTCGTGTCAAAGATAACAAGTCGTGTATCCAGCATAGGCAGTTTTGCAAAAATACCTGCCATAACAGCACTGTGTATAACAGAATCCAGCATTGAACCACTTTCATCAACACATATGATAACACGCCACTGATTATATTTCTTCATACGTGAATTAAAATACACCTGCTTTAATACAAGCTGTTCATTCTGTGTGTCATAATTTTTAAGATTCATACGTATTGTCTTCTTGATATCAAGATTTCTGGCTGAACGGACCGGACTGCTTGTATTGCGATTTATCTTTCCAAAGAAAGATTTCTGAAGATCCTGCTCTAATTTTCTGGTAATCTCCTCAGCCACCTTGCGAACAATCTCCCTTGCAAGCTCTAATACCTCACCCTTCATCATATGTTTAAGGCTAAGAATAGTTTTAAGCAGTTCCTGGTTTGGTTCAAGTTTTCTTAACACATCCGGGTCTGTAAGAAGTTCTGTCATGTTGTATTTTTCAAGAGCATGACGCTCCATGATCTCTACCGTCTGTTTTGGAAAAAGCTTCTTCATTTTGGAAATCCAGCTTGGAATGGTCAGTTGTGAATCCCCATTTCCTCCGCTTCTATCCTTACGAATCTCCTGCTCGTCTCCATACTCTCTCGAATACAGATAGTCAAGAACCTCTTCCATTTCCATATATTTTAGCTGGTCAGCAGAAAATGAAATCTGCTGTGATGCATATTTTCCCAAAACAAGCCGCCATCGGTTAAGTAATTCCTGCTCTTGCATACTCATCCAATTCCTTTCCGTAAGTATACCATTCCGGTAAAATCTCTCTGCGTTTTGTTATGTCCTCACTTTTTGCTCCATGAAGTCCTGCTGCCATACCGGCTATTTTATCAATCTCTCCTGGTGTAAAATAGGCAAATGCCATACGAAGCTGCGGCAACAGCTGCATAAACTCCTCCTCATCAACCTGAGAAAAGAAAGAATCCAACATTTTTAACAACTGATCTCCAATAAAGACAAGGTCCTTTGCAGTATGGAACAGACCTCTGAAAAATACTGCTGTCTGCATAAGCTGCTCTTTAGTACCTGTAAGATACCCCTGACATATCTTTGCTACTGACTCTGAATCCTCTCTGCCGCTTCCATACAGAATTCCATATATACAGCCATGAAGTCCCGGATTGATCTGTGCTGAATCTTTCATAATGTCTAATGCTTCAAAATAGGCATTTTTTTCCTGTTCCATGTCGTTATCCCTTCTGCCTGTTATCTGATATAAGAGCTTCAGGGCATCCATGCAGGAATTCAGGTTCTCGTCCTTAATCCCTGTCATAGACGGAAGTAATGTGATCAGCTTCCTTACTGCTGTATGTATCAGTTCAGAAAATTCAAGCTCTGATTCATAAAGTCCTCCCAGTTCCTCCATCATCATAAGAGACTTAAGTGCATCTGTGATTGAATAAAAATCAGAATCTTTTAGTATCTGCTCATGTACACGCTCATAAACAGCCTCAAGCTGTCCTGCAAGTCCCATCTCAAAAACCTGGGTCAGCAAAAGTGCAGCCTTCCCTGCTCCAATGTCCTTACTAAGATGCTCCTGCACGATACTGGTCACAGCCTCTTCTATGGTCGCTCCATGTACCGACACATCAATAAGCGCTGCATTTACCTGTACGCTCCACTTGTATTTCCATATTTCACGTATCAGATTTTTATCCTTTTTTAGCTGGAGATTTGGACCCTTTATACGCCTTACAAACGCTGTATTCAAAAAACTCATCCTGTGAAAGAACATACTCATCTGTCTGTGCTTTTTTCCGGAAAAAACAGATAAAGTCACTTCCTGTTCAATGGTCGAGCCTGTCTTTAAGCCAAATTTTCTGCATTGCGACTCAAAATCATGAATGATTGGCGGAACATCTGCATGAGAGCAGAGTCTGCCATATTCATCTCCTGTCATCAATCTTCTCAGCACTCGGATAGGTGTATCCGTAGCCAGATTATACTCACCCTTTACATAAGATGACATTACTGCATCATGAAGCTCATATGCTCCCGGCTGTGGTTTTTCACGAAGTAGAGCTAATCCCTTTGCCATCTGAAGGGCGCATATCTCATCATAAGTAGAAATCGCCTCTTCTTTCTTTCGAAGCTCCTTTCCGGATGCCACAAGCATATCAAGGACTGCTCTCTCATAAGGTGCATCAGTTTTTTCAACATTTATGTTATTCCATATTTTCTGATAAAATCCTGTAAAAGGCATACCGCTTGCATAGCCATTAAGTGCGTCTGCTGCCTCCATGGAATATGGCATCAGATATACACTCTGCTCCAGATCAGATTTCCTATTATCCACAAGCTTTTGGGCTAAAAGGGCAGTTTCATTCCAGTGTTCATCTGAAAGTCTTGTCTTTAATGCCGGAGTGTGGAAACCACCTGTCACTACTAAGATTCTCTTTTCCTGTGTCTGCTGCTCTGCTGCTTTTTGCAAAATACGTGCTGCCATGTGTGCTTCTCTTTCCAGGCAGCCCTCACCCTGCAGTTCTTCTCCTGGAGTATTTTGTCTGCTTAGTTCACAATGGGTCAGAAGATGGGAAAACCATGTATCACTATCTTCCATCAGAC
>JBJEMQ010000129.1:0-11725 GCA_051879755.1 Coprococcus sp.
TGCCTCAAGCTCATAGTCATTTACATCATCACCATTTGCATCTTCATATGGTATTGTTACAGTGAGTCCGTCAGCCGGAGGTTCAGAAGGTTTATCCTCTGAAGTATTATCATCCGGTTCACCTGAAGTAGCCGTCTTAGATGTAAGCTCTTTATATGCTGTCTCTATCTCCTGTGCCGTAGCATCCCAGTCTGATATAACGGCTATTGCATCCTTATATGCATTATCTGTTTTTTCTCCATCATAATCAGCCACAGCCTTAATAATCCCGTCTTTATCCGGGAAATCTATAAGTGTATCATTACTCCAGAACGCATTTGTATCCTGCCCATAACCATATACGGTATACTGAAGTCGGACCACATCACCATCTTCAAATGTATATGTGTTACCTTTACCCGATGTTTTTGGGTAATATGAGCTGGCACCTGCGCTTATTCCCTTACTATTGAGGGCAAACACGAAGCCCGACCAGTCTGAATAATCAAATTCTCCAAGCTTTGTCTTTTCTGCTCGTTCTCCCACAGTTTTGCCGTCTGCTGTAAGCTTAGTAAGTATCTGCTCAGGTATGTCGGCAGATGTCCAGTTATCAGGCTCACCTCCATCTTCTACATACTCAAGGTAATATCCATCATTTACCGTTCCTGAATATGTAGTCTTACCTTCGAGCACCCGCTCTGTTATACTTGCCAGACTATCTGTATTATAGTAACCGACTTTCTTTGGCTCAACTATAAGACCCTGGCCTACTGTAGATTTTTCTACAGTAAAGTATACATATCCATCATAAGCCTCAGAAGCTTCCACAGATGAACATGTAAATCCCATATTTGGGAAAATTGTTGCTGCAATCATGCACATCGCCATACATAATGCAATCAGTCTCTTCTTCATGATATCTTCTCCTTTCATTTTTTTCATGAGAACAGTTGTGTTTTTCATAAAGACATATGTCGCTTTTTCTATATGGCAATAAAGAAAAAAGCTCCCTTTAAGGAGCAAAAAAATCAAATAGTAATAAGCACCTTCTGCTTAGAACGTGCATCACACAAATTAATCTTTCAGTCCTCGCCGGCTTCATATGCCCAAGCCTTAAAAAACAACATGGATATATAGCAAGCGATCTGACTTAATAGAGTCTGTGCTCTAAATACAGTAATGGCTGTTGCGACGGATTCTCACCGCACTTCCCTTTTTTTCGGACCCTGCCGAGACTATATATCCGGCCGGAATGCTCCAGCCGCTATCATATTATCAGCAATGTAATTTCATGTCAAGAAAACCACGTTTTCAAATTATTAGAACGGATATAGCAAAAATAAACGCAAAAATGCCGACAGGCAATACCTGTCGGCAAAATAGATATTATTAATCAAATCATATATCCTATATAAGCTTCTTGAATTCCTCTATTGGCACCGGAACAGAGAAATAATAACCCTGGCAGTATGTTGCCCCAAAGTCTTTCAGGTAATCAAATAATTCCCTGTTTTCTACTCCTTCTATGCAGCTTTTTAAGCCAAGTCCATGTGCGCACTGAACAACCGTCTTAACAAGCACCTGATTCACCTTGGAATGCTGAATACCCCGTACAAAAGACATATCCACCTTCAACTCATCTATAGGCAGCTCGGTAAGCAGATTGAGAGTTGCATCGCCTGTTCCAAAATCGTCAAGAGCTATCTTAATACCCATTGACTTGAAGAATTTCAGTTCATTTATCAGATAATCGAAATCGAGATTTTTACATCTTTCGGTAAGCTCCATACAGAAATTCTTCGGTGGAAATCCTGTTTTCTGAAGCGCATCTGCTACTGCCTTTCTAAATCCCGGATGTTCAAACTGAGATGCTGATATATTTACATTTAAAATAAAATCAGGTCTTTTCTCTACGATATCCTTTGCGTCAAGTAATGCCCGTTCTATTATCCAGTTGCCCAGGTCAATAAAGCATGGCTCATTCTCAAGCCACGGAATAAACCTTCCCGGTGATACAACTCCATACGGATTCTTCTTCCATCTGAGAAGAGCTTCCATACCAATAATCTTTCCTGTATCGGAATTTCCTATAGGCTGATAGCACAGATAAAACTCCTCTGAACCCTTTAACACACTTCTATGTATCGCTCCAAACAATTCAAGGTTTTCTTTATCTCCCTGATTTACTTCATCATTGAAGAATACCAGTTCACCATGCTTATCGTATCTTGAACGTTCCAATGCATATGCCATGCAGCCACGTATTGCATCATCTCCTCCAAGTCGCTCAACAATCACTGCTCCTCCATATATCTTAAGCGGAACTCTCTCTGATTCAAGATTTATTCTGTTAACAGCCGCATCACGAATCTGAGCATATAATTCTGTAATATCTTCCTTATCCTCCAGATCATTGAAGCATACAGCGAATTTTGCTCCATCGAGCCTATACAACATGCCCCTTCCGCCTATAATATTCTTAAGCTCAATTGCAAACTTCTTAAGAACTTCATTTCCATAAGCATATCCATACAGCATATTTATGTTATTAAACATATCTATTCCTATTCCAAGAACAGAAAATGCAAGACGACTCTCCATATTCAGTTTTATTATCTTGTTAAATTCATTATTATTATGCAGATTAGTAACAGGATCTACACAATCAACAATACCATGATTTACAATTGTTCCGACAAAATATTCAGGATCACCATTTTCTTTCTTGGTAATAATCCCTCTGCATGTACATACAACATACTCTCCTTTTTTATTCTTTATCCTGTACTCGAGAGCATGCTGCTTCTTTTTTCCTGCAAATACAGCATCTATATCTGCAAAATATGCCTCTCTGTCATCCGGGTGAATCAGTGACCCCCATACATCCTTTGTTTGATATATATATTGACCCGGAAGTCCAAAATATTCTACAGCACTTATAGACCACTTCGTTATATCTGTCGCGATATCTGTCATATATATATAATTTCTTTTTGTTGTAGCAGCTAATGCATCAAATATTCTGTCCGTTCTTCCTATATTCCGAATCTTCATCAATTCATTATTATCATTTATAATTGAGCATGTTTCTTCTCCGTTCTCATTTTCTATATAAGAACGTCTTTTAACCTCCGGATGTTTTGAATAAAATGTCATCTTATCATTATACATTTTCTTCTCTGCAATATTTACAAGCAGTTCAATGGATTCCGGCTGGTATTCCCATACACACCCTACAGCGCATGGTGCTTCCTCTTCCTGGCTTATTGTCTCCCTGAACTTGTCAACAAGGCTATTAAAACGCTGCTCTTCTATATCTTCAAATACAACAACAAATTCATCGCCACTGATACGATAACATGAATTCTGTCCAAAATGTCTGATAAGCATATCGGCAATACGCTTAAGATATCTGTCACCTTCCTTGTGCCCGAACTTATCATTTACATATTTTAATTTATTTACATCACTAAATACGACACCTACAGACCTCTTATTTGCAGACTTCATATATCTGTCACACAGTTCATTATATAAATTTCTGTTTCCTATATCTGTAAGTGCATCTTTATAGCAATAATATTCCATCTGTTTCTGGCGGGACAGATTCGCCAGATATTCATCCTGAACATCTCTTACATACAAAAATACGACCTGATTATCCGGCTGGTATTCATTTCCGGCAATCATCTCCATAGCAACCCATCTGTAAGCGGCCCCCACCAGTCTTCTATATTTTAAAATATAGTGTGTATTTCCTTCAGAAAAATAATTTCTTAAATAATCTATATTTATTTCCTGTTTGTATTTCTCCACATCATCTGAATAAACGCATCCAATCTCACCAAAGCTGTCAAAAAACTCTGATACTTTAACAGGGGAATTGTCCTCATTTAAAAAATCATTTTTATTAATAATAATCTGCTCATAGGTGTCATTTGTCAGATTTACCTTAAGAATTTTGTAAAAGGATTCTGATAATGCTTTTATCCCTTCTTCTAATATGCATGTATGTGAATCTGTATATCGCACACCCATAATAACCCATGGATTTTCTTCCGAGTATTCCTTTGGAATAATTATTTCAAATGTAACCCACCTGTATATATCATCTTTATATTTATACCTGAAATTCTGAGATATGCATCTATTACTATTTAATATATTATTTTTAATATAATCGCGGCTTATAAAATGATAAAAATCGCGAATATCATCAGGATGCAATCCACTGTTCTCCGCAACCTTATGAAGGAAATTATCTATACCATCAGGTATTATCACATTTTCTGTCGTATCTGCACCTTTTATGATAACATATTCACCACTATCTATATTCATCAATGCCAGTTTTATATAATTATCGTATATCACAGATAATGCAAAATCCAAATTTTTTTCCATATACACACCCCGCTTTATCCCTTTATTTGAATGGATATAATCTAAATCTTTTATAATTATACCATGAAAAGCATCTTTGTAAATTTATTTTGAACGTTTTTTCTTTTATAAAGCAAAACTTCTGCCTGCCGTCTATTCTACGATATATCAGGCAGGCAGAAGTTCTGTTAGATTAATACTTCTTCATATTTCTAATTTGATTGTTTCAATAATTCCTTGAACATAATATCCTTTTCAGGATATGCCTTTCTCATAAAAAGCAGCTTGTTATTGCTGTCAAGAAGGCAGTGCGACGTCTGTCCGACGCAGCGGAGCTCACCTGATTCCTTTTCCTTTATCTCATAAGAGAAACCAATCCTTACTCCTGTATATTCCGTAAGCTTTACATATATATCTACGGTATCACCAAATCTGCACATTGCCTTGTATTCCGCCTGGGCAGAAAGAACCGGTATTATAATACCATCGTCCTCTATTGACTTATAATCCCAGCCTATCTTTGTCATCCAGTCCATTCTGGCTTCCTCCATCCAGCGGATGTAGTTAGAATGATGAACTATTCCCATTCTGTCTGTCTCATAATATAGTACACGTCTCTCATAAGGAGTTATCTCTTCTATATCTGCCATCTTAATTTTCGCCCTTCCAGTCCTTTTCCTTTATCTCTACACGTCTTACCTTACCACTTATAGTCTTAGGCATTTCTTTTACAAATTCTATTACTCTTGGACGTTTGTAGCTGGCGATATTTTCCTTAAAGTATCTCTTAAGCTCCTTCTTAAGATTCTCATCACCAACTGTTCCCTCTGTAAGAACTATAGTCGCCTTAATTGCCTGACCTCTTGTTGCATCCGGCACTGAAGTAACAGCACACTCCAATACATATGGTATTCTCATAATCTCATTTTCAATCTCGAACGGACCAACTCTGTAGCCGGCAACCTTGATTATATCATCGACACGGCCAACAAACCAGAAATAACCATCCTCATCCATATATGCCGTATCACCTGTATGATAGTAACCGTCTCTCTTAACCTCATTTGTTCTTTCAGGATCTTTATAATATTCCATAAACAGGCCATCCGGTCCGCCATTTTCTATATTAATAACTATCTCGCCTGTCTCACCTGTTTTGGCAAATGTTCCATCTGGCTTCATTATCCTCACATCATACATAGGACTGGCCTTACCCATTGAACCTGGTCTTGGTGTGGTATTTTCCAGATTTCCTATAGTAAGAGTTGTCTCCGTCTGACCAAATCCCTCATATATAGTAAATCCTGTCTTTTCCTTAAATATATTGAATACCTCAGGATTAAGCGCCTCACCTGCTGTTGTACAATATTTAAGAGACGACAAATCATACTTATCCATATCCATACGTATCAGTATTCTATACAATGTCGGCGGCGCACAGAATGTCGTAATATGATACTGTTCAATAAGCTTAAAAATACTATCAGCACTAAATGTATCAAAATCATAAACAAATATACACGTTTCACACAGCCACTGTCCATAGAGCTTACCCCAGAGAGCCTTGCCCCAGCCTGTATCAGAAACTGTAAAATGTATCCCATCCGGCTTATTACAATGCCAGTATTTTGCTGTAACATAATGTCCCAGTGGATATAAATGGTTATGGGCAACCATCTTAGGATGCTCCGTTGTACCCGATGTAAACATAACAAATAATATATCATGGGCATTTACAGCATCAGCGCCTGTCGGGCGTGGAAACTCTGTACTAAATTCCATTATCCCCCTGTCAAATGCGTTCCAGCCTTCTCTTTCACCGTTTACAATTACCTTAATCAATTCATTTTCTGTATCTATTGAATCAAATGCATCAGGTATCTTATCATCACTCGTACATACAACTGCCTTAACGCCTGCTGCATCTATCCTGTATTTATAATCTGATGCTTTCAAAATATTTGTAGCAGGTATTGCTATTGCTCCTATCTTGTGAAGTGCAAGCATGGTAAACCAGTATTGATAATGCCTTTTTAACACCAGCATAACCTTATCACCTTTATTGATACCAAGACTTTTATAATAATTTGCCGCTCTGTTGGAATATTCTTTGATTTCCTTAAAAGTAAACTTCTTCTCTTTCTTTTCTCTCGACACATAAATAAGCGCTGTTTTGTCAGGTGTCTTTTCTGCAAGCGCATCCATTACATCATAGGCAAAATTAAAATCCTCATTATTTGTGAATTCAATCTTGCTTAACACCCCATTTTCGTCAAGTGCAGCCCTTACAAACTTTCCTGCAATACCTTCTTCCGGTCTCATTTCCATATTCATTTTAATAGTCCTCCGTATATATATTTATAGCCAAATACCAGAATTATAATCATATGAATATCTCATTTACACTGTCGTTTTTTGTTTTTTATACCTTAAATAAGGTTTTTAAATAACAGTGCATGTAGTTTTTAATACCACGTTATCTATATTATCATATTTACTCATAGTGTCAACCCCTTTTTACCCTCAATATACAATAATACCGCAGAAGATTTTGGAATATTAACCAATATATTCTGCGGTATTATTGAGACTCTAATCTTGAAAAATATCTGAATTTTCCTGAAGCGATGTATCCGTTACAGAATCATCACTTTTACTATTTGTGCTTTTCATTTGCTTAAGCCTGTTTTTTATTACAACCAAAAAAGCTATTATAGAACTGGCCAGAAACAGCACTATCATTATTAAAATCTGCCACCAATCAAACATGTCTGTCTCCTGTTTATATTATACTTATCTTGACATAAATACCTCATCAGCTTCCTGTTTCTTAAGATTATCTATTATATTTATGTCCGTCGATTTGTCCAGCGCAGTTTTTCTATCCCGCATAGCCAACTGCGGGTCACGGTGTCTGGATGGGCCTCCTACGCATCCACCCTCACAAGCCATACCTTCCATAAAATCTTCCTGGAGACGGCCGAATTTCATAAGCGTAAGTGCTTTTTTGCAAGCTTCCACACCATCACATCTGCAGACACTTACCTCATCTTCACAGCCAAGCTCCTTCATGCTCTCTATCACTGCTGCCGTAACACCACCTGCATTTGCAAATTTCTTTCCAAATATAGATGACTGATCATTATCATCCGGCTCCGGCTCCAGCTTGACATCCTTTGCACGAAGCATGGCACGTATCTCTCCATAGGTAAGCGCATAATCTGCTGTATTCGATTCACCTGATGCGGACTCGGCCTTTTTACCTATGCATGGTCCTATGAATACTGTAACTGCATCCTCATATTTATCTTTAATATACCTTGAAACAGCACACATAGGTGATACTGTATCTGATATTATTTCTGTAAGCTCAGGAAAATGCTTCTCTATCAGCTTCTTAAAAGAAGGACAACAGGATGTTGTTTTCTTCACTCCATTATTCTTTGCCTCAAGCCACTCCTTCGCCTCTGCCATAGCCGTCATATCAGCTCCAAGTCCTACATCTACTGCATCATAAAAGCCTATTTTCTTCATGGCTGTTCTCCAACTTGCCATAGTTATGTCAGCTCCAAACTGGCCAAATGTTGCCGGTGCAAACATGGCAAATACCTTTTTACCTGCCTGTATCTCTTTTATTATATTTACGATATATGTTTTTGAACCTATTGCTCCAAATGGACATTTATGTATACACGCTCCACATGAAATACATTTATTGTCATCTATAACAGCTATACCTGTACCATTTTCAGCAACCGATATAGCTCCTACCGGGCAGCTCTTAATACATGGCCGCATCAAATCTGCAATAGCATTATATGGACATGCCTTTGCGCACTGGCCACATTCCTTACATTTTGATGGATCTATATATGATTTGTCACGCCCCATACTTATAGCACCAAAACGGCATGCCTGCTGGCAGGCTTTTCCCATACATTTCTGGCAATTGTCAGTAACAACATAACGGGAAATAGGACATCCTTCACATGCAGAATTAATAACCTGTACTATATTTCCATTATCCTCACTGCCGGGTGCTTTACCCTCTGCAAGTCGTATTCTCTGCCTTATTACCTCGCGCTCTCTGTATATACAGCACCGAAATGCCGGCTGTGGTCCCGGTACCATCTTATAAGGAAGATTATCCCTTTCTTCCGAAAGTCTGCCCTCATATGCCAGTTTTGCTACCTCATATAATACCTCATGCTTTATCTTTAACAAAGTTGCGTCATTTGTAATCATGTTGCATATCCTCCATCTATATATTATGAACCACCGGGCGGCTACCTTGCATTATATCCACTGATAATCTCCGCCTGTTATTGCAAGACTTAATAAGGTATCCATCTTCTCTACCTCTTCCTCTCCTTCGATTACAGATATGAGCTGTGCTGTTCTTTCTTCCTCTTCCATAACTTCATCAGGTCCTATCTCAGGGTCCCATTCTGCTTCGCAGTCAGGGCACACAGCCTTCTCATCTGTCTGAAGGTCAAGAAAACGTGTTCCGCATTTTTTACATTCATAATATCCGCATTTCTTTGTTCCATCCGGTACGTAATACATATATGTTCTCCTTATTTAAAAAAATTCTAATATTCTTTATCTAACGCATCAAGAGAATTATTACATGCCCATGGGCTTCCTACATCACATCTGCCATGATGATATTCCTTTTTTGTAGATTCCTGTTCCATATTCTCTGCCATTTTAAGCTTCATACGTCCTTCATCTGACTGAGCGAAATTATCAAGCATCTCTACTATATTTCTTATATCCTTGCTATTTGGTTCTGACATAGCCTGTCACCTCCTTGATACTACAACATATTTACCTCTTGTTATGCTTACAACCCATAAGGAACTATCCATATTGTTGCTTATAAAATATGTATACCACATTTGCAACTTAATATGAAGAGTTTAACAAATGAATTTATTTAAATAAAGTAATTATTCAAAATATCCTTTGTACTCCACCTTATATCTGCCATCCGGAAACAGATAATTATATATATCTACAAAATAGTCATCTGTCATGCTTGCCATATAATCTACCACAAGCTGATTTGGCTCTGTTTCAACATACTCCTGCCATTTCTCCGCCTTATATGTATATCTGTTTAAATCATTTTTTACAAAATCCATATGATGTCTGTATATAATAGAAGCTTCATCATGTGCCTTTATATCCTTGAGAAGCTTATAATAAACCTGCTCAGCCATAGGTTTTATCTGTTCATCTATGATTTTCTCTCCCTCATCTGCCCTGTATATAAGCTGGTAATTTTCCTTCTTTGCACGAACAAGCTCATCATAATATTCCTCATCCATACAAATATAATCTTTGCCATAGCTGTTTTCAATTATATTTACAATAAGATTATTTATTATCTCTGCATTTGAAGTTCCCATGTTTCTTCCTGAGAATTCAGACTCTCCATGCAGCATGCCTATTTTTATTGCATCCTGTCTGTCCTTCCCCAGATAGGCTATTATATCTGATATTCTCATTACACATGCTTCAAGCGTTCCCGGAACAAGCCTGCCTACAGCTGTCCTGTCCACATAACACTCCTCTACCTTCGCATCATATTCTTCAAATGATGCAAGCTTCACAGGCCGGTATTCCTGACACTCCATCTCGCCATTATGACATATTACTCCATCCAATGTCTGGAGACTTATATTTCTGTCCGCTATCTTATCAAGCACTCTTGCACTTTGTATATTATGATTGAAATATCTGCCTGTTTCTCCATGATACAGTTCATTTATGATACGTTCACCTGCATGTCCAAACGGAGTATGTCCTATATCATGTCCCAGTGATATTGCCTCTATCAGATCATTATTTAACCCCAATACCGCACCTATATTTCTCGCTATTCTTGAGACAAGCTGGACATGGTATGAGCGTCTTGAGATATCATCATTTTTTACAAGTGAAAATACCTGTGTCTTATCAGAATACCTGTTATAGAACGGTAGATGCATTATTTTTTCTATGTCCCTTACAAATGCGGGCCGCCATACATTTGCCTTATCCCTGTCATTATCTCTTCTTATTATATCTTCATCAGGAAAACTATACGGATTAACCCAATGCTTTGCCCTGTCTTCTTTTATTCTCTCCTGAAGTTCTTTAGAAAGCTTGTTATATGACATAGTATTCCCTCCTATTTTACAATTATGTTCTCGCCAAATTCACGCATTCCTTCGCCAGCCTTCACATTATACCACACTTTGAAACGCACATAAATACAAAGCAGCAGCACCCACCCGGCAAAATCATAACAGTTTTATTTGACTACCCACAACTACGCTTACTGCCTTTGCAATTCCATACATCAAGGCAATGACAAGAACAGTCACTATCCCATAAACTGTCATATATGTGACATATCCATATGACTCATATATATTTTCAAACGGAGAGTCTCTTGAAGGCTGCATCAGGAACATAAAATTTGTATTCTGCCATATGTTAATAACATATACAATGGGTATGGTAACAACGAAAAATATAATCACATTATATATATTTGTAATTTCAGGTGTATATTCTCCTGAAAGCATAATCATAAGGGGAATCATAACAAGTATGCCATGTATTATAAAGCTGTGAATGTTCATGAAATTAATTACCGGATATCTTGTCCAATCAGGAAAAATCAATGCTGCACATGCGCCCGGCATTGCAACAATACACATAAGCTCACCAAATACTTTACCGGACAGGAACAAATACAAAACTTCTATAATAACCGCCATCCCGCAGAGATGCAGCGGAATATGTTGGAATGTCATATTTCCTGTTGCTATAAGTACACTGTACTTATATACCTCCATCAGAATCAATACAAAAGCACATATATACCGTATCTTTCTTTTTCTATGCAGCCCACTGTCCATGTAGTATTTTATGCCACATATTACTCCTGCCGCTATAACAATAAGCCATGTAATATGTGTGATGCCAAATAATTCAAAGCCTGTATCTTCAGGCAGATCATCCCAATAGGTAAAATAATAATCAAACATATCTTTTCCCATTCCTTTTTATGTATGCCTGTCATAATTATTTTACTTATATAATGCACATTTTATGAACATTTTACTATGGCAAAAATAAAAAAGCTGCTATTCTTCCCTGTTCTTTTCTATTCGGTTCGCATACTTATCATATCATTATGGAAATTATGGATGTGCAAAAATAGAAAATGGTGCGTCTCGTTTGAGTCGCACCATTTTCTACATTAACAACAAAAGAAAAAAATTATTTTACTTGAACAACTGTGTTTAGTATAAAACACAATTATGAACAAAATATGACCATTTTTTCAATGCTCTGTTAACTTAAT
>JBJEMQ010000130.1:0-2705 GCA_051879755.1 Coprococcus sp.
TCATTCTTAATATCCAAACTTAATGCTCTTGGTAATTTTATCTCAAATCCATTAACAGTTACAGAATCAAATCCTTCTGAAAAATCACCAACCTTTAAACTAGCTATTACTTTTCTCTTTGTCGGTGCCAAAAGGGTAATCTTAAAGAAAAACCCCATCATAGTCATGTTCCTATATTTTGTAGGCTTGCTATTAAAGTAATCCAATAATTCTTTTATCTGATCCGATTCAAAGTATCCTCGTTCACTTGCCGGCTTCAAATTACACTCTTCAACTATACTCTGTTTAAACAAATCATAATCCGGAATTTGATTAAAAATATTGGTTGCCATTCCTTCCTTAAAAAGAAATCCAAAAAACTTTTTTATTGCATTTAAATGATTGTTCATAGTACTTACGGTTTGAATTGCACCTTTTTCGTTATAGTATTGGACAGAGCCTTTTAAATGCTCACTTTTTATTTCTACCGTTTTGTCTCCCATTCCAATATGCTCTATATAATCAACAAACATAAGTGTATGATGTGTATATAAATATTCCAGTTCTGTAGATTCTATAAATTTTTCTCTATACATTCTTATATAACTCATAAAAACCTCCAACATTTCGCTTTTAAGATATTATACCACGAATAATTCTACAATTCTATCGTGAAATTAAAAATCACCCAATTTATCCCATCGTAAACTGAGTGACCTTCCACTATTTATTCTTTTTTCTTTTTGGGTTTTCTCTCCAGCAACTCTTGATACATCTCTTCCATCATTGACTGCAACGAAACCCTATCATCCAAAATGGTTACTGGTAACATTGGTTTTGCACCTTCTGGTGTATGAAATGCTTTTCCCTCAAACGAATTGCAATCATTACACATTTTTTCAAAGCAATAACACGCACTACAATTAGTTCCGCAGGCACTTATCAGATCTTTTGATACTCGTCGTACCAAGCCTTAATCACCTCAATCGGATGTTGGACTAATTACCACTCCTTCTCCTTTGCCTATATTCACTCGGAGAACTTTTATATCTTTCTTTGAATACTCTATTAAATGTTCTTTGGCTCTTAAAACCACTATCTAAACAAATATCCGTGATAGCATCATTTGTATTTTCCAAGCGTCCAATCGCATATCCAATTCTTGCATCATTTAGATACTGGTTAAAATTGCAATGGAATGTTTTTGAAAATATTCTCGAAACCACATACTTACTCACACCAAGTTCTCTTGCCATGTCTTCCAGCGAAAACGATTTTCTGAAATTTGCAGAAACAAATGCCACCGTACGATAAATTAAGTCATCACTATCTACGCAACTTTTATCTATCAGGTTCATCTTTTTTATACATCTAGCCAATATAATCTGAACATATGCCTGCACGACCATTGATTCTGATTCATTTGTTTTCATAATGGAATTAATAGCATGATACACTTCTGATTCTATGTTTTCTGCTTTTATGACTGGATTTTCAGGAGCATACTTTTGTATTTCCTCTGCAAACAATGCTGCATATGATAGGGGAACCAATATATAATCAACCTCATTTTTTCCCCCACCAAACACCTGGTAATGGTGAATAATATCCGAAAAAACAAATCCTAAATCGTCTTTTTCCATATGATACAGTTCTTGTCCGACCCCTAATTCCAGTGTCCCCTCCCTTACGTACACAATCTCTAATGCATTGTGCAAATGCGGCGACACATGTTTTGCAGTTTTTGACACCCAATAAATATCATCTCTGGTTTTTTTTACTGTTAAATGCATCCCATCACTCCTTTTCTTTGTCTTTCCTATTTCCTCAAAAAGTGCTGCAATATTTGTCTATATCTTTTAATAATTTGGCATGCATTCCGCCAAAACATATCCTATAATGAAACTACAAACAAAAGAAAGGAAAAACAAATGAAGAATTTCAAAATCTATATGAACAACCTTTTAGCTTTTTATGAAGCATATTTCAATCATGTATATCATGCATAATCAGCTAAAATGGACTATTTGTGAAAACTGAATATTCAAAAAGCAGACCACTTCACAAATGTGAAATGGTCCTTTTTTGTTTATATCGAATTAAAGGACATCAACAAACCTATCAAATGCTTTCTGCCCCTCTTCCGTCCTCTTATAGACACCGGCACATTCTAACACCTTCACAAATACCTTACTGATTTCATTCTGTAAAATGGAATGAATATTATCCCTACAGATTTCATAATTATTAATCCATTCATCCACCCAGTCTGCATGTTTTTCAATTTCTTCATTGCTTCTGATATCCTTCTTTGCAAGAATGTATTCCTCAAGAAGTAACATTTCTTTGTTTAGTCTTGCAGGTAGCACCGCAAGCCCCATAACCTCAATCAGACCAATATTCTCTTTCTTAATATGATGCAGGTCTGCTGACGGATGATAAACTCCCCACGGGCAGTCATCTGTTGTGATATTATTTCTAAGCACTAAATCCAGCTCATATAAATCACCATGCATTCTTGCAATCGGTGTAATCGTGTTATGCTGTATTCCATCTGTCTCGCTGATAACAAAAGCTGCCTCGTCTGTGTAAGATCTCCATATAGACAAAATATGATCTGCAGCCTGCGTCATTTGGTCAATGTTTTTTCCCTGAAGACGAATCACTGACATCGGCCATTTTACAATGCCTGCTGTCAAATCCTCATATCCCGGCAAAGTAAAAGT
>JBJEMQ010000131.1:0-2705 GCA_051879755.1 Coprococcus sp.
CAGTGGTGCCATGAAGGCGCAAAACCCCCTTTTCTATGTATCCAACAAGTCCTCCACGCCCGCCGACATCATCAGCGGCGATACCATTGCTATATGTACTTGAAAGCTGCACATTACCTACATTTAACATAGGGCAACCTGTCATTTTGCCAACTAGACCACCAAAATATGAAGAACCTCCAGTAGGCATATTACTAGTATATACAACCACGCCATCTACGGCAACATAACTACTTCCATCTATCGTACCAACCACGCCACCGTAACTGGTTGCCTTATCCCCACCGGTTGTAGTAATCCCTGTAATATTTTTGATATCAAGTGTTGCCGAGCGAACCGGATTATTACTTTCATCTTGTGCCGTATAGTAACCAATCAATCCGCCATACTTTCCGGCTGTACCAGTCAGGCCGCAACTAACCGCCCCGCCACTTATGACATAATAACCGCTGTTTATCAGTTTTCCGAATACGCCGCCAACATTGCTTGTACTTCCTGTTCCTGAAAGGTTGACAGTAGAAAATGTAAAGTTAGCAAGATTTAATGTCTGTTTATCATCTTCTGTTCCTTTTGTGTTCTTATACTCTCCCACAAGCCCGCCTGCGGATTTATTATTTGCAGATGTAACTGTCACACTAGAAATAGTAAAAGGCATTACATTCTCACTACCATCAGTAGCCGATACCGGCAGAATAGTGGCATCAGTCGCACTTCCCACAAGGCCGCCTGCATTTCCGCCTTCTGAAGTGACAGTTGACACACTGTTTCCTGATATGGTAAGGGTTGTACCACTTTCCATATGACCTACAAAGCCACCGGCATCATTTCCGGTTCCAATCGCATCAACCGCAATAGTACCGGATGTTAAAACAAGTTTTACAGTTAATGACGAACCAGTCTTCATCGTATTGCAGAACAGACCCGTATGATCAGCGCTCGTAATTGTCAAAGTGCCAGCAAAACTTTTATTCAAGGTTATATCAGCACCGGCATTTTCACCCAGTGTCCCAATTAGTCCACCAATCGTAGCGGAAGTAACTGAATCACTACTATCTCTAATTGTAACAGCACATTCCAATTTACTATCGCCAATAACCTCTTTTGCAAGAAGTGGCTCATTGGTTGTTTGATTTTCCGAACCAATACTAAAATTAATATTAGCAGGAAGATTTGCTGTTGTGGAAATTGCATTAAATAGAGTTTTAACAGTTTGAATAGAATAACCTACTGATGTTGCATCTATTTTAAATGTACCTTCAAATGGTGAATCCGAACTTCCCAAACCAAGAAAAGCATATGTCGTATCAACTATAGTCATGTTGCCGGTAACATTCCATCCTCTAGTTGTAATCAAATTAAATGTTTTATCAACATACTCGCTTGGTTTAACATTTGACAGCAAAATTAAACCTTCACCATCATAGACATTAAAGGTGTTTTCATCTTGTTTTGCAATTGGAGCATTAGTCACACCAGTGTTGTCGTTTTTATAAGTTTCCGCCTTTGCCAGTGCCTCTTCAAGCGTGAGAGTAGGAGTCTGGGCAGCGGAATCATCAGCAAATAATTCAGGTACGTTTTCTATATCTGAATCCTCTTCATCTGTGTCTTCACTTTTTGTATCTTCGGCTGTGTCCCCATCAGCAGTATCTTCATCAGTTGTTTCCTGCGCAGCATCTTCAGATGTACTGTCGGCAGTATCATCCGTCGAGCTTCCATCATCTGTATCTTCGGTTGGTACTGTATCAGCCACATCTTCTCCATCTGCCGGAGCATTGTCGCCCACATTATCTCCGTCAGTTTGAGCATTGTCACCCATATTCTCTCCATCTGCCGGCGCAGTATCAGCCGCATCTTCTCCGGATGCTTGGGCATTGTTGCCCGCATTTTCTCCATCTGCCGGAGCGTTGCTATCGGAACTGTTTTCCTGAGCATCCTCACTGTCCGAAATGACAGACGTTGAGGCAGACTTCACCTGATTATCCGAAGCCAGAGCTACCGGTGTCATGGTAACTACCATATTAAGTGCTACAACTATAGCAAGAATACGTTTTATCCAACTGTGTCTCATTACTCTCATAATCTATCATCCTCTTCAGTATTACAATCATTCCGTCGTTTTAGGTTCAAACTCAACCGTAACTTGGCTTTCCATTTCATTCCAGGACATCGTATCTTTATCAGAATTTCTGTATATCTGGAACTGGTATGCTGTAGGTGCCGCTACTTCACTTCCATCGGCTCCCGTTGTGGTACCACCCACCGCAAATTTTGCTGACCAATTTCCAGTCGTACCATCTTGTGTGATATCATAAGCTCCCACATCATCAAGGAACCACGAACTAATCTGCAGTTTATCCGGCCACGTCAAAGTCACCGTTCCTTCACCATTTCCGGATATCTCATAGTTGAAGCCATCATATTCATCTACATCAATACTCTTATCATCTATAAACTCTCCTGTCCAGTTTTCAGTTGGCTCAAGGCTTGAAAGTGTAAGTACTGCCGCCAGTTTCTGACTATCAGTTGCGCCTTGAGAACTTTCATCAGGTTCTGCAACAATCTGTATTTTTACCAATTCCTTAAGCTCTGCCGGTACATAGAATGGATATTCCTTTTTTTGGGCTGCATCCTTAGATAGCTTTTGGTCAGAAATTGACCATGTTCCATCTTCACCAACCGCCTGACCATTTATCCTGATACCCGTA
>JBJEMQ010000132.1:0-2700 GCA_051879755.1 Coprococcus sp.
TGGTCAGTCTATTTCAAACTACCATTATGAAGACTTAAAGCTTCTTGCAGATACTTATAAAAAATTTGACCTTGTAAATCATGCTGTTATAGTAGATGCAAATCATAACAATTCAGGAAAGAAATTTGATGAACAGCCACGAATAATAAAAGAGGTTATTCACAGCCGTAATTACGACCCGGAAATCAAAAAATTAGTTAAAGGTGTTATGGTTGAAAGTTATATTGAAGATGGAAATCAGCCTGTGGACGGCGGATGTTACGGAAAATCAATAACTGACCCATGTCTTGGCTGGAATAAAACAGAAAAGCTTCTCAGAGATGTTGCTGAACTTTTATAAGATTTTTCCAATCATATATACAAAAGAGACTGCCCATTGGCAGTCTCTTTTGTATACTCGAATAAAAATTTTCACTTTCTAAACTTAAATGTCACTTATCAGTTGCTTTAGCAACAAAACTCCTCTTATAAGAACTCAAAATCTGCGTCCTCGTCGCCATCACCAATAAGAACCTGATTACGCTTAACGCCTTCTTCAATCTCACCAACGAAAACCTCTTCGACCTCTTCCTCATCGCTTTTAATTGCACTCTTACCGGCAAATGCCTGTGGTTTTGTCTCTTCCTTATGCGTCATCTTAAGCTTGGTTGGTTCAGCTGAAGTCTGTGATTTCATCTTAAGCTTTGTAATAGGATCAGCTTCTATGCTGCTTGCTACAGCATCTACAGCAGCTGCTGCATTTGCGACACCCGCACTTGAACCATGCTTAAGTTCTTCCATCTCGTTTTTAAGCTTTGCAAGCTCATTCTTTGCATTTGCAAGGACCTCATTAGCTTTCTTCTTAGCCTCATTTATTATCCTATTTGCTTCATTATTCGCAGCATTCATCTCTTTTCTGGTTCCCGGAGCAACCTGTTCAAGCTGTTTCTCTAATTCATAAATCTTTGCATTGCTCTCCATAAGATTTTTCTTTGAAATTTCATTCTCGGACACAAGAACATCATACTTTGACATAAGTTCTGTGTACTCTGTTGAAATTTCTCTCATAAAGCTGTTTACTTCTTCTTTATTATACCCGAAAATACCTTTTTTAAAGGTCTTTGATTCAATCTGTTCCTTTGTAAGCATTATGCAATTCTCCTTTTCGTTTTCGTATAATTAAATTATATAGATATAACACAACCTATATCTCATTATATTAACAATTTGTAATTTTTTCAAGGAATAATCATTGGATTTAGCAAAAAATTATATTTTTTTTATAATTACATATCTTTGGTATCAAAAATAATGGTAAAAGGTCCATCATTTGATATATCAACAAGCATATCTGCACCGAATTCCCCATGAGCAACTACAGGTACATTTTTTTTACACTCATCTATAATATATTCATATAATTTGTTTGCTATGTCAGCTCCCGCCGCTTTTGTGAAGGATGGTCTGTTACCTTTTTTGCAATCAGCACAAAGAGTAAATTGTGATACAATAAGCAATTGTCCATTCACATCTGCCAGATTAAGATTTGTCTTACCATCTCCGTCTGCAAATATCCTAAGTCCAATAAGTTTTCTTATTAATTTATCCGCCTCTTCAACTGTATCATCATCATATACACCTACAAATACAAGTAATCCCCTATCTATACTTCCTATTACCTTATTATCAACAGTAACAGATGCTTTATTAACTCTTTGAATCAAAAACCTCATAATTTCCTCCAAATTATCTTTCAGACATACTTATTGCCTCGACAGCAACACTTCCACCACGAACAACTTCTATCCTATTAGGAAAGCTCTCTTTGAAAAGCTTGATTGCGTTGTCATTTTTTATTTCTGTCTGTACACATTCTACCAAAACATTATGCTTATCATAATCCGTTATCTTATAATCAAAAGCATTCGCAATTCGGAATACCTCATCTTTATCTTCATTTGAACAACTTGTTACTTTAATAAATAGAATCTCTTTCTTATGTATAGGTATGTCAGTATAATCTACAACCTTTATAACCTCTACACTTCTATTTAACTGTTTTTTTACCTGTTCAAAAGTTCTGTCATCACTGGTAAAGCTTATAGTCATACGAGATACTGTGCAGTCCTCTGTTTCTCCAACTGTAAGGCTGTCCAGATTATATGATTTACCGGAAAACAAGCCCGATATTCTGGCAAGCACTCCAATTTCATTTTCTACATATAAACAAATCCATCTTTTCTTTAAACTCATATATTAAATCCTCCATTTACTTACTGTATGTTAACAATCCATTACCATATCATTTAAAGATTTACCGCCGGGAACCATTGGAAATACATTTGCCTCAGGCTCAATATAAAATTCAATAACTGTAGGTCCTGATTTATTTGCTTTTGCAGCTTCAAATGCAGCTTCAATCTCTTCTTCCTTTTTAACTCTTATACCAAGTGCCTCATAGCTTTCAGCCAGCTTAATAAAATCCGGTGTATACTTTGGGCAGCATTTATCAGGGTTCTGACAGTCTCTATTGCAGCTTCTTCTATACCTTAAACAAGTGCTGCTGTAACGTTTATTAAAGAACATTTCCTGCCACTGTCTTACATTTCCAAGATATCCATTATTCAAAATACATAATGTGATAGGAAGTTCAAGTGCTACAGCCGTAGCCATCTCCTGAATATTCATCTGTACGCCGCCATCTCCTGATATACATATAAC
>JBJEMQ010000133.1:0-2692 GCA_051879755.1 Coprococcus sp.
CTTTCTTCCTGAGCATCCTTTATAAATGCACATGTATTTATAACTACAACATCTGCTTCATTTTCATCATTTGTAATTTCATGACCTGCTTTATTGAGCAGTCCAAGCATAACCTCACTGTCCACAAGATTTTTGTCACAGCCAAGTGAAATAAGTAAAACCTTCATATATACTCCTATTGAATATTTATTGATTCAACACAATTATTCATAAGCATGGCAATAGTCATAGGACCAACTCCACCCGGAACAGGTGTTATTGCACCTGCAACAGGCTCTACAGAAGCAAAATCCACATCACCGCACAGCTTATTATTTTCATCTCTGTGTATACCTACATCAATAACAGTTGCTCCTTCCTTCACATACGAAGCATCTATCATTTTAGGTTTACCTATAGCTACAACTAGAATATCTGCACGTCTGCATACCTCTTTTATATTTTTTGTCTTAGAATGACAGGTAGTAACAGTGCCATTTTCTCTAAGCAAAAGCATACTCATAGGTTTTCCCACTATATTACTTCTTCCTATAACAACACATTCCTTACCTGCTATTTCTATTCCTGAACGTTTCAAAAGCTGGATTACTCCTGCCGGTGTACATGACACAAAGCCAGGCTGCCCTATACTTAATGCTCCTACACTCATAGGATGAAAACCATCTACATCCTTAAGTGGAGAAATAGCCTTTATTATCTTGTCCTCATTTATATGCTTTGGAACAGGCAGTTGTACAAGTATACCATTTACAGATGAATCATTATTAAGTCTGTCAATCAGGCTCAGCAATTCTTCCTCTGTTGTTTCCTCAGGCAATTCATATGCCAGAGATTTAATTCCTATATATTCACATGCTTTTTTCTTATTGCCAACATAAACAGAAGATGCAGGATCATTTCCTACCTGAATAACTGCAAGACATATCTCTGTTCCTGCCAGCTTTAACTCTGCTACCTTCTCTTTCAATTCATCTTTAATCTGCTTTGATATAACTTTACCATCTATAAGCTGTGCCATAAATATCCTCCTAGAATAATCCTTTTATAATGCCATCATCAGTAACATCTATTCTTTCAGCTGCCGGAACCTTAGGAAGTCCTGGCATAGTCATAATAGTACCTGTAATTGCAACTACAAATCCCGCTCCTGCACTTACATATACTTCTCTGATATTTATATCAAAGCCTGTTGGTCTTCCCAGCTTTGAAGGGTCATCTGAAAGTGAATATTGATTTTTTGCCATACATACAGGAAATTTCCCAAATCCCATTTCTTCTATCTTCTTTATAGCTCTTTCCGCTTCCGGACTATAAGTAACTGCATCAGCTCCATATATTTTTGATGCTACGCAGCTAATCTTGTCCTTAATAGATAATTCATCTTCATAAAGCACCTTAAAATTGCTTTTCTTTGTCTCAAGGGTTCTAAGAAGTGCATTTGCCAGCTCTATACCTCCTTCTCCGCCCTTTTCCCATACATTTGCAAGTGCAAAATCACAGTTTCTTGCCTCACAGAATTCTTTTACAAAATCAAGTTCTGCCTGACTGTCAGTAACAAATCTATTTAATGTTACAACAACAGGAACGCCATACTGCTGAAGATTTTCTATATGCTTTTCAAGATTGACAATACCTTTCTTTAAAGCTTCAAGATTTTCTGTTCCAAGCTCTGCCTTAGATACGCCACCATTATATTTGAGTGCCTTAACTGTAGCTACAAGAACAACTGCATCCGGTTTAAGTCCGTTCATACGACATTTAATATCAAAAAACTTCTCAGCGCCAAGGTCAGCACCAAAACCGGCTTCCGTTATTACATAATCAGCAAGCTTCAATGCTGTCTTTGTAGCCATTACACTATTACATCCATGTGCAATATTTGCAAATGGTCCACCATGAACTATGGCCGGTGTATGCTCCAATGTCTGAATAAGATTCGGTTTCATGGCATCCTTAAGAAGGGCAGCCATGGCACCAACAGCATTCAAATCAGCTGCAGTTACAGGTTCATTATCATAATTATACGCAACTATTATTCTTCCAAGTCTTTCTTTAAGGTCATTAAAATCACTTGCAAGACATAATATAGCCATTATCTCTGAAGCAACAGTTATAACAAACCCATCTTCTCTTGGTACACCATCAGCTTTCTTTCCAAGACCAACAACTATATTTCTCAAAGCCCTGTCATTCATATCCAGACAACGCTTAAATACTATTCTGTTTACATCTATTCTAAGTTCATTTCCCTGATGAATATGGTTATCCATCATAGCAGCGAGAAGATTATTTGCAGATGTTATGGCATGGAAATCACCTGTAAAATGAAGATTTAAATCTTCCATAGGAACAACCTGTGCATAACCTCCACCTGCAGCTCCTCCTTTTATTCCAAAGCAAGGTCCAAGTGAAGGCTCTCTTAATGCAATAACAGCCTTTTTGCCCAGTTTTCCCATAGCTTCGCCAAGTCCTACTGTAACCGTTGTTTTACCCTCACCGGCAGGAGTTGGATTTATAGCTGTTACAAGAATGAGCTTACCGTCCTTATTGCCCTGTACTGAAGCTATAAGTTCGTTTGAAAGCTTTGCTTTGTATTTGCCATATAATTCAAGATCTTCCTCCGGGATGTCAAGCTTTGCAGCAATTTCTCTTATGTGCTTCATCTCAGCCTGCTGTGCAATTTCAATATCTG
>JBJEMQ010000134.1:0-2690 GCA_051879755.1 Coprococcus sp.
CAATACCTCTGCTAAAGTTTCTCCCGGATGAATAATAAAATCACGGGATAATCCAGTTGTATTTTGTTCCTTTTCCATGATAATCAATCACCCCTTCTATGACAAAAGTGTCACATCTTTTTAAACTTTCTGCGCTTTGGTCCTTTGCTTTCGGCTTAATAATCAATCGATAATTTGCAGAGACAGTCAATGAATATGAGCCTTTTCTATCTCCTTCAAGTGATTCCATTTTCCCTATTCTGGATTGTTGAAGAGCAGAGAATGAGGAAAAAGAAATCATCTGATTATAACGCTTTTTAACAGCTTTTGTGAGTTCTGCACCTATCGCACGTTTCATAAGATTTTTAGAACCTCTGACGTCATTCAAATCATCGAACAATTCTTTTACCTTTTCATCTTCATATTCAACGTACAGAATGTAATCACCTCCAAAATATTCTTACCTAAAAGGTAATTATATTCTATCATTTTTTTCGTTTTTGTCAATCTGTTTTTACACAGCCTTAAACATTTTCTGCGATACCGCTTTGGCATCGTTTTTCTTCTCAATCTCTGCCTGTGCTTTCTTAAATTCCTCCATCCGTTTCAATTCTTCCTCTGCATCATCAAATCCGATATGCGTATACACATTCATCGTAACCGAAATATCCGAATGTCCCATGAGGTACTGTAGTGTCTTTGGTTTCGTTCCCGATTTTGCCATATTGGAGCAATAGGTGTGTCTGCACATATGAGGCGTGATGTTCGGCATCTGCACCCAGTAGATATCGTTGTACCTGCCGACCATATAATTGAATCTGTGCTGCCAGTGCATTACCACAAGTGGCATATCATTTTCATCGTAGAAAAGGAATCCGCTATAGCCATCTGAAACGCAGGTCTTAACACTCCCCGGATGGTGTGAATGAACTGTAACTTTTACCATCTTCCTGTTGTAGCTTGATAAGAAACAGCTTTGCATACTTGCTTAATGCTTTCATCATCACTTGCAATGATTGTTTCTAGCATACCTTTGTATTCGATAGCTGTCGATTGAATTAATTTTGCAAGTTCTGGGAACTGAGCAATTCCTTCTTTAATGCTTCAACAATCAATTCTTCTCTCGCACCCAAAAACTTCTCGAAATTACCAAATGATAAATCAACATCTGGAATAAAATGTTTCTCTTTATATGCCTTAAGCTGATCTGGATTTGGGAATGCCTCTTTCAACCACTCGTCAAAGTTTTAATTCTTTGACGATGCCGAACTGTCATCTCTATTCTGATTAATTAGCTTGATTTCAATCTCTAATACATTTGGAAATATAAGTTTTGAGCCTTTTCTCTGAAGTGCCAATACTTTACTTGCTTTTTCCTTCAGTTCCTTCTCCAAAACACCATTTACACGAACAGGCACATTTGCCTTTGAATCAATATATTCATTTTTCATATATTTTGGTGTTATCGGACACATATTCTGAATAAGAAAAGCCTTCTCGTGACCAAGGACTTCACCGAAAACTATAGTGTCGCAACGCTTATATTTTTGGATTTTGCTGTTATATATTTTTTTAAACTTTGACACCTGTGACGAAAATGGTATCATCCAATATATTCCCGTAGAAGTATCCTGAAACGTATAAAAACAAGGTCTATCATGAACCTGCTCATTTATGGTTTCTTTATTCTTCATAAGATAGGGATCCGGAAAATCCACAAAATAACTATCCTCTATGTAATAAAAATGCCCTACTTTCATTTTTTCTCCTAACATAAAAGAGACTCCACTCTCACGAATGGAGTCTCAAAACATTTGAACTCGACCTTTTATAAGTCGCATTTCGAGTAGCGACAAACATTTGAACTCGACCTTGTTTTAGTTGCATATCGAGTAACAACAAACATTTGCAGTAAGTCCCTTACTGTAATTAAAGTATATCTTCAAATGCCCTCGCCGTCAAGATGCAATGAGTTCAAAAACAACATTTCTGCTGCAATATTAGTATATGCTTTTCTTCTTCTCCACATTCGCCCATTACTTAATTTTCTTCAGAATCCTTGGTAAACTTGGCAACTCCACCAACTCTATAGAACTTATCAAAGTATGCCTTTAATCGGTCAATTACGGTTTTCTTCTTGTTGGCTCTGTTGCCGCCACCAAAACGGCTAACAAGTGGCATAATTTTATCAATGTCTGTACCCACTGTCTTTACTTCACCTTCACGGAATGCATTCTCAAGGAACTTACGTGTCTCATCTTCTTTCAGCCTTTCTTCAAGACTTCTCGCCATATTATGCCGTACTCTGCCCCACTTTGCCAAGCCCTGCATTATAGTAAAACTGGAGTGCCGTGGCAGATGAATAATATTTTTATCATTTCCTCTTTTCCTTTCAAAAAACCCGTATGTATTTTGGTGTGCTAACCGTCAAGTAGACAAATTAAATGATGAAAATATTTCTTTCCCGGTACTTCATGTACCAGGGTTCTTTATGCTACATGTTGAAGTTCCATTGTATGATATCCCATTGGTGTAAGAACACCTTCCCCGATATATCTAAATGCCCCATTCGCGATTTATATCATAGATAAATATATCTTTTTTAATTATCTAATTCGTTATCAAGTTCAGGATTTCCACATGGTACGCCTTCAGCATCTGTATAAATAATCACAGGTTTTGAAATCTGAATAAGTTAGATTGGAAGATCC
>JBJEMQ010000135.1:0-11609 GCA_051879755.1 Coprococcus sp.
AACACGCCATCATATGCATATACATGTTCGCCCTCAGGTGCAAACAACTCGGCAATAGCCTTTACATAATCACCTGACCCGCCAACATTACTTCTCAAATCAAGAATAAGATTTGTAACACCCCTTTCTCTTCTTTCATCTACAGCCTGCTTTATTTCTTCTTTCATTATTTCAAATTCACCACTTTGGCTTGTCTCTGCATCATATTCCATCTGCCTCAGTCGAAGTAGTAATGTGTGTTCATCTATATCATTCCAGCACAGATTGGATATTTCTGCACCCTTATCTATTATGCTAAGTGTACTTTTTAGTCTTCTTGTATATGTTCCAAGCTTCAAAGCTGTAACTGTACATGTCCTTCCACTATCATCTATAAAAGATATCTCTACATCATCATCACCTATGCCTGCTACAAGAAGTGCACTGTAGAAATCTTCATTTTCTTTACAGGCAAATGACATCACTCCAATATCTATATCTGCTGCCACTTCATCTATTGTCTTCTTATCCCACAATGTAATTATTGTACCGTTTCTTATTCCCGCATTATAGACCACACTGTCTTTTTCAACATTTACGGCAACAACATCTCCATCGGAAAGTTTCATAAGAGAAAGCCCATAGTCATTTCCATACATTAGGTCATATGCTGCATCATTTGTTTCTTTCTCTTCAGCCATATATGATACATGCACATCATCAAACTCTCTTGTAAATTTCATCCACGCAACAGTATTCTTTGCTGCATTTTGTTCCCTGTATGCCGTTTCAAACTCAGGCAGATATTTCTCATATAACATGTCCCAATCTATATCTTTATAATCAGATAAAACATAATGCGTCTTTAGCTCATCAAATGCTTCCTTGAAATCGTCTACATATGTTACAGCCCGGTAATACGGATTCAAAATGCATACTGCAACTGATAACAGCATACATAAAATGGATATAATGCTTATAGCATGGCGTATTCCTTTATCCTCTCTGAAAAATCCGATTAGCATAACCACTACTCCGATATATATACCGGCTAATGATATCTCCACACCTGAAAATGCTACAAAAAACATGCAAATTATGGCAGGCAGAAGATAAAGCAGCTTCCATTTTGAACTTATTGCCTTTACTGCATATCCGGCCAGGAAATAAAGAATTATAGTGATAACAATCTCTATAATAAATAAATACATATCCTTATATATCATAACCTGCCTCCTATCTTAAGTCATCCTTACTAAAATACCTGTAACCCATAAACCAAAAGAATATGCTAAATAAAACCGAACTTATGATTATCGATATTACATCTCCTGTTGGTATGGCAGAATTGTAAATACTAATACTGTCTTTACCCGCAAGAGAATATGTACTCCACTCTGTGAATTCATACAGTTTTCCAATACTTGTAATTCCAAGGAAAGCCGAACCTGCATTTTCCAACAACTGCATAATCACTTCACCGGCCACAAATACAAACCACGCAATTGCCATAATAATATAAGGATTCTTTATTATATATGTTAAAAAAACAAATTCACATATCATTCTGACAATGGGAAATAATGTTACAAGGTATCTTATTATTACTCCTTGCTTATCCATTGAATCTCCCCACGGAAAAAATATTTCTGAAATAAACATTGGCATCAACATAATTACAGCAGTTCCTATAGTTCCCCCAAAGATACTTACCAGTGTTCTTCCACAATAAATATCAAATCTTGTATGTCCACTCATAATCTCATAATTTGCTGTTTTATCAGTAAAATCCATACCACATACATAGCCTGTCCATGTAAGTGCAAATATCAGACTTACAATTGATATATTCTTTCCATACTCTGCAATATACTTACTGACAGTAAAATTGTCCTGACAATTATATTCTCCCATAAACATTCCAAACTGCATTATCACAACACCCAGAAATATGATAAAAAGAAGCGTTGAATGTCGCAAATCATAAAGCTGCGCTTTTATTATTTTCTTCATAACCATCCTCCTGTTATAATGTAGCGTTTCTAATTTATATCTTTTTTTCTGAACAATAAATAACCTGCCATAAGACAGATAATTCCCACAATCACAGACACAAAGACAGTAGACGCTATCTGACTATGTGTTAATGCTGCCTGATATACTATCACGTCCTTGCCATCTATATATTCCGTCCTGTAATTATCTATAGAACATAGTTTCATAACATTTATTGATGCAAACTGACTAAACAATCTTATATCCTTAAATTCTCCTATAATCATTGCTGCCAGCAAAGTAAAATCAAATCCTATGAAACCAACTAACATAGTCATATAGCAATTTCCTATTACAAATGCAATAAGTGCAAATATACATATAAGGCGAAATACCGGACAAAACAGCAATATACATCTCAATAACACTTCAGATAATTTTACATTTATCCCCCATCCCTTAATCATCGAAATCACTGCAACCGGAATTATCATAATACAGGCTATGGAAATCATGCTCCATACAATGCTTAATATAACTCTTGCCATATATACTTCTTTTCTGGAATGTCCCGACAGAACTTCATAATTCATAGTCTTATCATACTGGTCCAAACCGCATATTCTGGATGTCACAACAAGTGTAATAATCAGAACTGTATAAATATAGCCAATGCTGCCATTTATAACATATAAGCAACCATTTAATTTGCCAATATCACCTTCCGAAACATATACCAATATTGGAAGAATAAATGCTGCTAATATTGCATATATAATGCCATTATCTCTTCTTATCTGATAATTCTGTGCCTTCATTAGATTCCACATTATGTTCACCTGCCATTTCCATATAATACTGTTCCAGATTTGCATCCTGCATATGAAGCTCTAACGGTATGACCCCATGTTCATATAACGTTCTGCTTATAATATTTACATCATTAAGTCTTTCGTATACTTTTATACTTCCATCATCACAAACATCATAATCTGATATATTCAGATGCTTAATCAATGTAGCCAATGCAAGTGAATCATCATCTGTATGTATGTGATAACACTTTTTACATAGCTTCATAAGCTCCTCAGATGATATTTCCTGAATTATCCTTCCATGATTTATAAATAAATAGTCACTACATATTAATGACAACTCACTTAATATGTGCGATGATATCAATATCGTTATATGTTCTTCCTTGTTAAGTTTAAGAAACAGCTCTCTTATCTCAACTATTCCTTCCGGGTCAAGACCATTTACGGGTTCATCTACCACCATTATTTCCGGTTTGGAAAGAAGCGCTATGGCTATACCCAGTCTCTGTCTCATACCAAGTGAAAAATTCTTTACTTGTTTTTTCCCTGTATCCTGCAGCCCTACTATTTCTAATACCTCATCAACCCTGTTCTTATCCGGAATTCCTTTTTGTAATCTTTGCTTTTCAAGATTTTCCCTTGCTGTCATATTCCCCCTTGCATAAGGTGTCTCTATCATAAAACTCATTCTGCTTCTTGCTTTTGCCAGTTCCTTCTCTGTTGTCTCATCAAATATTGATATACTTCCCTGTGTGGGCAGAACAAGTCCGCCAATCAACTTCATGATAGTTGTTTTTCCTGCCCCATTTGGTCCTACAAGACCACATATCATTCCTTCTTTTATCTGAAAAGATACATCCTGCAATACCGTCTGCTTCATATATTGTTTAACCAAACCAGTCGCCTCTATTATTACCTTTGACATAACAATCCTCCTAACATAATGTACCGCCCATCACTTCGTTTCAGCGGCATCTCGTCCGAACCATCCTGCATTATTTTCTTCGTTCATGATGATTCTCCTGATTTGTACTTGTTACATATATAATAAAAGGGAAATATAAAGAATTTCTTAAGACTCTTCATATTTCCCTTACTTTTTTATTTTTTTAAATGTCATATCTATTTGCAGTCTGTTATCTTTCTTTGAAGCACCGACCTCTATATCCTGCTTATCTGCAAGAAGCTTTACTATATATAATCCAAGACCGGCTCCATTACCACGACGTTCTTTTGAGCCTCTGTATGTCCTGTCAAATATATGTTTAACATCAAATAATTCTCTTTCGGAAATCTGATTAGAAAATGTTATCCGGCATTTATCTGTTTCGGCTGTAAGCTCTATACAAAATGTATCAATTGCGTATTTCAATACATTATTCAACAGATTATTAAGCATTCTTGTAAGAAGCTGCTCATCTGCATATATAAAAACCGTTTTCTCAGGAAGCCTTATATCCGGAATAAGATTATGTGATCTGATAACAGCTTCATGTTCAATCACAAACTGCATCAGAAAGCTTACAGCATTTATTTCTTTTAATTCAACCTTACCACAATCACTTTCTAAAACTGACATTTCAAAGAAATCATCTACCATAACCTTTAAGATATCAGCCTGCTTATTACATGTATCCAGATATATTCTTTCTGCATCACTTAAGTTGCTGCTCTCAAGCATCTGCAGATTTCCTTTGATAACTGTAAGAGGCGTCCGAAGGTCGTGGGCTATATCAGATATCGATTGCTTAAGTCCCTGTTTCGCTTCTTCCGATTCATATTTTAGTTTTTTCTGATAATCAAGATTATGATTAATCTCTGTTGCCAGATTAGTTATATCCGTGTCGACCATATCTACTGTTATCTGTCTGTTATAACCGACATTTTTTGTAAGCTTTAACTCTGTTCTTACATTCTTTAACTGCTTCTTTATTCGTATCAGTCTGACTGACATATATATCAGTATAAGAGACAGAATAGTGATGACAGCTATACATATATCCATTCTATTCCTCCTTAAGCCTGTATCCTATTCCCCATACTGTTTCTATGTAATCTTTTCCTGATGCCTTCTTAAGTTTATTTCTCAGATTGCTTATATGTACATTTATTGTATTGTCCTCACAATAATACTCGTCATTCCATATATTTTCATATAGATTTGCCTTTGTATATGTCTTCTTGGGATATGCAAGAAACAATTCAAGCAGTTTAAGCTCCTTTGCTGTAAGCTGTATCTCTTTATCCTGATACATCACCTTATGTTCATCAGTAAAAAGAACTAGCTCACCGCATGAAAGCTTTGTCTGATTCTCTTCCTTCTCATGTGTCATTCTGCTTCGTCTCAGAACCACTTCTATACGCACTAATACTTCATTTAAATCAAATGGCTTTATAATATAATCATCAGCCCCCATCTTAAGTACCTCAAGTCTGGTGTCCATAGCTGATTTTGCTGACAGACATATAACCGGTGTGTCTGAATGTGTCCTAAGCTCTTTTATAAGCTCATCACCACTCTTATATGGCAGCATTAAATCCATCAGAACAATATCATATTCCTCTGATGCCAAAAGTGCAGCGGCTCTCCTTCCATCATATGCACATACCGTCTCATACCCATGTTCCTGCAAAAAGCCAGCCAGCATAATGCTTATATCCTTGTGATCTTCTACTATAAGTATTCTTTTATCTGAATCCATTTTCCTATCATTTTTCCATAAATCATAAAACACTCAGTTACATTACAAATATATATCATATACTTCTTTTTTACAATGATTCTGGATGTAAAATATGTGACGGATTTATCATTCCAAAAGCAGACAATAGAATCTCCGGCAGTGTTTGAAAAGCCTAATATACTTCTATCTGCAACGGATGTTGGAATCATAAATTTTATATCCTCCTCCTATTTACTAAATAGAACATTTTACCGGTTAACGTCTGCGATATTTTTTTATATTCCTTACTTTGCCCTCATATCAGATATTACATCATCTGCATCTCTAAACTTACCTTCATCAGCATGCTTTTTTGAAACTTCCAGTTTCTGTAATAATTCCTCTTCTGACATGGCCATATAAGGACTTTGTACTGTCTTTTTTATTTCAAACGGAAATCCATTATGAGCAACTGCCTGTGTTAAAAACATTCTGATTGCAGTAGTTGTGTCAGTACCAAGATCCTTAAAAAGATTATCTGATTTTATTTTTAATTCATTATCCACTCGTATCTGAATTGTACTTGCCATACTATTTACCTCCATATTTTTATATCATTACACTACTACATCATTACTTTTTCAATACATTTGCAACAAAACTACTCTTGCTCTGGCAAAATTGCAATTTTCGATCCACTTCATCTATTTTACAAATACAAACTCTTTATCTGCACTTCTTCCTTATCACCCCGACGACAACTCCATTAATATAAAAATCCTCAAACTTAATTACAATATCCTGATATTTCTTATTGCCAGGATGCAAAATCACATTTTCTTCTCCGTCATAATGAAACTGCTTTACTGTGGCTTCATCCATTGCCCTATTTCCCCCGACAATGATACTACCTTCCTTGGCAAAAGCCTGTTTCTTTACTATAATCCTGTCACCATCCAAAATATTAAAATCAATCATGCTGTCACCCGATACCTGCAACATAAATTTCATATCAGGATCTTTGACTGCCTCCAATGGAATTATTTCCTCTCTGCCATGCACAACATTTACATATTTGAGATTACCAGCTGCTACATTACCCTTTATTGGCAAATATGTGTAGTCCATCTCTGTATCATCAATAATATTTTTTAAACAGATATTTTCATCACTGTTTTGCATGTATTCAAAGGTTCTATTATGCACAAAATCATAATATTGGAATATTTCACATTCCTGTTCCTCATCACTGAAAAATGGTATATCATCACAATTGCTATACGTTCCATTTTCATATTTTTCCACTATCTGCTTATGGCCATCCGTTGCCACAATGTACCTTGCAGCATTTCCCGGTACAATGTAACATTTAACCTGTTTCAAAGCATCAGCAAGGTCTTCACCTGGCTTTTTTGTTTCCACATAGATAAGAGGAATCTCCTGTGTATCATCTTCATATACTGCTATATCTACAAAAAAGAGTCTGCTTCCACATTTTACACCTGCTTCTACTTTCATGCGTTGTATCGGATAGCCATACCGTGTCTGTAGCTGCTCCAGATACCATTGCCGCACGCTCTCCTCTTCACTATCCACCTTTTTAATCTGATCAAAAAACTGATAATTTTCTATAGAAACATCATAAAAATCCTCATTTTCCTGATCAGATAACTGCAGATATTTCTGCTCAATTTCGCTAATAAATACAGATGCCTCCCTGCTGCTGGTCAAATAAAGCAATTGCTTCGCTCTCGTCATACCAACATATAAGAGCTTTCGCTCCACCTCCACTATTTCCTGTGAAAATGGCAGAATGTTTTCATTAATCCCGGCAATAAATACCACAGAGGCTTCCAATCCCTTAATAGAATGTAACGTAAACAACTTGACCTTATCCACACAGAAGGGTTTCACATTACTATGCTCTAACTCCTTAGATAATACTGCATCCACTCCATGTTTCACAAAGTAGGTTTTCAGTTTTTCCAAATATCCTTTATTTCTTGCCACAACCACAATATCTTTCAAATCATATTTTATGGCACATTTCTTAATCTCTGCTGTGATATAAGCAAACTCGTTTTCTTCCTCTTCAAAATGGCGGTATCGTGGCTTGGAACCATTTCGTTCTAATAATTCCGGTTCCACATAATCACTACTATTTCTCAAATCTGTGTCATGATTAATTAGTGAATATGCCGCCAATGCAATCTGCTTCGTGGTTCTATAATTTTTTGATAAAATATTAGATTTACCTGACATGTCAAAACCAATGCTTTTAAAGCTCTGCTTAGACAACCATGACTGAGTATATATACTTTGGGCGACATCAGAAATGAAAATAATATTACTATGGTCAGATTCCTCATACATTTCCCGAATCAGCTCTAACTGGACACGTGATAAATCCTGACTCTCATCTACAATGATAAAGCTGTATTTCTTTGGTTTCAGCTCACCTCTTTTTATTTTGAGCAATGCTTTAAGTGCCTTTGTTTTATAATCCGTTAAATTTTCTTCCTGCAACAGCTTCTCATATGTTAGAAACACATCAAAAATGGCCGCACGATTCTCCGACTGTTTTGCCAAACGAATGCGGTTCTCTCCTATACTATTCCGTCCCAGCCGGTCTACATTCATATATTCCTCTTTCGTAAGATACATGCAACTCTTTATCCAGTCAATCTCTTCCAGTAAAAATTGTACATTTTTTTCGCCAATCACAGAATTGTCCGGATACTTCTCTCTTACCTTCTGCATCGCCAGCTTCATCTTATCTCTTTGTTTTTGAGAGTTTATAATTTCACATGATTTCTCTGACAACAAGGAAAATATAATACTGTCTATGGTCCGAATTTCCACCTTCTTTTTATCAACGGAGACTCCGTATTCCTGACACAGATATTCCATATACTCGATTAATGTTTTATTATATGTAACAACAAGCACTTTCTCATCTTTCAGCTCGTTTTGCTGCTGCAATGCTATCAATTTGAAAAGTGCAACTGTTGTCTTTCCACTGCCTGCCACCCCTTTGATCAAGCTTTGTCCAGTTGTTTTGCTGTTGACAATTCGTATTTGGTCTACACTCAAATCCATACGTATCCCCCTTGTAAAAATGTAATCATATCAAACCCAAATATTATATAAATACTTTATCACTAGTATAGCGGATTTATGGTCAAATTACAATTTTATTGCCGATTACTCGTTTTCTCTCCTTAGACTGGAAAATTGATGTTTGTCGCTCTAACAAACTGGAAATCTCACACTTTCTTAGTATTATTGCAACCCAATTTTATAATATAAGTAATCGCCCGAAAATGCTGCTTCATCATTATTTTCTTTTCTACCATATAAAACGAACCCTACACTTTCATAATTCTTCGGAGCAATTAGGTTACTGTTTGTACATACTCGTATCTCTTTTAACCCTTCATATTCCCTTATACGTCGGATAGCTTCACTCAACTGAATTTTACCAAACCCATTTCTCTTATACTTTGTTCTTATACCATTATGTCCTATTTCTACATATTCTGGTCTGTTCCTTGGGTCCCAACATATAAATCCTATTGGTTCACCTTTATAACAAGTTACAAAACCATATTTATCGGCAATATCAGGGTTATCAAAGAAAAATGCGTCAGACTGCTTCCAATTTTCATCCCAACAGATAGCACATCTTTCATCAAATGAATATGCATCCATGAGAATGTCATACATGATGCCTCTATTGTAATCAGTGAATTTTGTGAACTACTCCGACTTATAGAAGTCGGAGTTTCCTGTTTCAACCACTACTGCGTTGGCTACGATGTTACGTAACTCAATGTCTTACACAATGTCCACAGGCGTATAAGTTCGGGCTAATTCCATCCCTACTATATATTTTGTTTTATGCTACTTCAGTAAGCAATCGTAAGCCTTCCTGTAAGATATTGATTGCGGCATTCTGGTCACGACCTATTGTATTCCCGCATTCACATTTCATTGTACGGATAGCCAAGTCTTTCATTTCAGGATGAATTGTTCCGCAACAATGACAAATCTGCGACGACGGAAACCACTTGTCTACTTTTACGAGATACTTATTTCTATCAGACAACTTATATTCAAGCATAGACAGAAACATTCCGTACCCGTTATCCAGAGTAGCTTTGCCATTACCGAAACCTTTATTAGACATAGAACGCATATTTAAGGATTCCACGCAAACAACATCATACTGATTGGCTATCTCAGTAGATATTTTATGTAGGTTATCCAAACGCTGATTAGCGATGCGTCTATGGATTTTGTTCACTTTGCGGAGTTGCTTAATATAGTTATTAGACTTATTTTCATGTTTTTTAGAACCTTGCATACGAGACAGCTTGCGTTGTGCTTTGGCAAGTTTATCATAACTTTCACGATAATACTTATGATTAGTACCCACATTGCCATTACTGTCTACATATAAGCCATCAGAAGCGTAATCTAATCCAATAGCGTTGGTTTTATCCGCTGTATAAGTATTTACTGCATTATCAAACTCAAAAAGAACAGAAATATAATATTTGCCATCCGACTCTTGTGATACGGTAGCAGATTTGATAATCCAACTATCATCAGGAATACGATGGATAACAGCTTTCACCTTTCCAATCTTAGGCAGTTTGATATATTTGTCATCAATGATAGCAACCGTACCTTTCTGATTGTTTGTAGTGTAAGACTTGCGACTATGCTTTGCAGATTTGAATTTAGGAAATCCATTATTCTTTTTTCTTGATTTGCTAAACCTGTTTCGAAAAGCTTCTTGTAAATCCATCTGCTTATTAGCAAGAGCAAGGCTATCTACCTCTTTGAGATATGGGTAATCTTTCTTATACTTGGCAGGTGTGACAGTAGGAAACTTGCCCGTGGCTTTGTAGCTCTCAATCTTATCTGAAAGCATAAGATTATAAACCTTACGGCAACAGCCAAAGGTTTTTGCAAACATGATACTTTGTTCAGTTGTAGGATATACTCTGTACTTAATTGCTTTGTTTGTCATCTTTCTTACCTTGAGATTGAATGTATTGCTTGATAATATCTACAGTAACTCCGCCTGTGGTCAGCAGACAAAAACTTTGCGACCAGAACATCTCTTTCCATAGAGATTTGCGTATCTTGGGAAATTCTTTCTTTATGATACGGCTGCTTGCAGATTTATAAGCATTGATAAATTTACTGATTTCGGTATTCGGTTGCCCTCTAAACAGAATGTGAACGTGGTCTATGTCGTGGTTCCATTCTTCTAACGTAATATTATAGGCAGGAGCAATCTTTACAAATATCTCTTTTAGGCGGTTAGAGATAACATCATCTATCACTTTATTGCGATATTTCACACACATAATAAGATGATAATGTAACATGAATACTGAATGATTGTTTGTATCTAATTTCATTGTATTTATAGCCTTTCTAACAAACACGACTGATTTATAGTTAGATTATAATACTCTTGGACACAAAAGTCAAGATAATGCCGTGTTTATCGCAATTCATCCCGCCACTTATAGAAGTGGGGGATTTCTTGCTCACGGCGTGTTAAATTCAATATCCATAACATCTCTCCGTAAACTTCAAAGTTTCACATGTTCGCCAAATTCAAATAATCACCTGTGTTCAACCTTTCCCAGATTGAACACAGGCATTAAAATACAATAAATAATTACGCTTGATGCTCCAATACCCACTTAAGCATATCTGCATATTCCAAACTTCCATCAGCTACTGAAAGAACCATTTCATACAATTCTTTTTGCGTATATTGCAATTCGATTCCATTTAAAGCAAAGAATACAAGCATTGCATGTGTACCTATTCGTTTGTTCCCATCCAACATGCAATGATTCTTTATTAAGCCATAGCCCAAACGTGTCCCTTTTGCTTGAATCGTTGGATACAATTCTTCTCCACCGAACACCTGAAACGGAGTCTCTATAGCAGACTCCAACAAATTGAAGTCTCTTACACCAACAGTTCCGCCAGTCTGTTCTATAAGCTGTGAATGGAGCATCAAAATCTGCTCTTTACTCAGTCTTTTCATTTAGCAAGTACCTCATAAGCTTCTTTATTCTGTGCAAGTAATCTTTTTGAAATTTCAAGCACATCTTCATCCTTA
>JBJEMQ010000136.1:0-2680 GCA_051879755.1 Coprococcus sp.
TATCCTGTAAGCATCTTTATCTTCATTTCGGAAATCATAAATACTTCTGTCAATATCCTCAACATACGTCTTCTCTTCCATATGTCATGCCCCCTGTCTGGCTTCATACTTTTCGAAACCATTTAAATTGATTTCTTCGACTAGTGAAGCATCTCCTGTTCTCTGAATCTGACCGCCAGTCATGACATGAGTATAATCTACATGAAGAGAATTCAATATTTTAGCATTATGTGTAATGATCAGCAGACTCCCACTGCAATTCTTCTGGTATTCCTCTATACCTGCAGATACAGTTCTTACAGCGTCAACATCAAGCCCGGAATCTGTTTCATCTAAAATCGCCAGGTCAGGCTCTAGCATAAGCAGCTGCAGGATTTCAGCCTTCTTCTTTTCTCCTCCCGAAAAGCCCACATTCAGATCACGTTCAGCATAAATCGGATTCATCTGCAACAGAGCCATTGTCTTTGCAAGCTTTTTTCTATAATCCCATAAACTCAGCCTGTTTCCGGTTTTCAGTTCTAATGCATTTCTTATAAAGGAACTTAATGTCACTCCCGGTACCTCGATCGGATTCTGAAAAGACAGAAAAATACCAGCCTTAGCTCTCGCATTGACCGGTTCTTCTGTAATATTATTCCCTTTAAACAAAATTTCTCCCTTTGTGACTGTATAACGAGGATTTCCAATAATTGCGTATCCAAGCGTAGACTTGCCTGTTCCGTTGGGACCCATTAAAACATGAGTCTCACCCCTTCCGATTGTGAGATTCACTCCATGAAGAATCTCTTTATCTTCCACACTTACATGCAGATTAACTATATCTAATAAATTCTTGTTTGACATATCTATACCTCCTGTCTGGTTTAAATCATATTTAGTATTAGTTGCGCCTAATCACAGTTATATGTATACAACATTTTTGTATATCATGTCAATATGAATAATATGATTAAAATTTAAAATTTTTCTTAACTACTAAATCGAAGCATAAATAAAAAAAATCACATTAGCACTTGCATTTAAAATTCTCTTGACACAATGCGCAAAAAGTTTTAGCGTGGTATTTCCAAAAGTGCTGCTTCACAAATGATTGGGCGTTTACGCAAAAAGGGACTTGTGAATAAACAAACTTCTCCTGATTCAGAAGCTGCAATCGCCCTTACCCTTACTGAATCCGGTAAAAAGGTTTATGAGCATCACAAAAAATATCACGAAAACACCAACTCCGGAATTTTTCAGATTCTAAAGGAAATTCCGGACGATGCAGGCAATGCACTTATTACAGCTTTGAAAGTATTTAATGGACAATTAGATAACTGGGTAGAAAAATAATTTCGCACCGGTATTGGGAGCTTATAAAAGCTCCTTCCTTTTTCACCATTTTGTTAATATACTTAACAGTATATGTAATTAACTTTTAATTATATTAACTAATCAAGGAGACATCTATTATGAAAAAAGAAAACGAAAAACAATTTCTACTGGAACAGGAAAAAGTTCCAAACGCTTTATTAAAACTTGGAATTCCAACTATGATTGGAATGATGACCTCTGCCATTTATAACCTGGTGGATACTTTTTTTGTTGGAACACTTGGTACAGCGCAAACAGCTGCCGTTTCCATCGCCTACCCGATTAGCATGATTTTTCTGGCAATCGGTCTGTTATTTGGAAGTGGAGCATCCTCCTATCTTTCCCGCCTTTTAGGCGCAAAAAAGCAAAAAGAAGCAGATCAATGCTTTTCTACTTCTATTTTTCTTTCCATTGTGTGTGCCGGAGTTATTGTGGTTCTGTTATTACTATTATTAAACCCGTTTTTAAAATTTTTAGGCGCAACAGAAAGTACCTTACCCTATGCAAAAGAATATGCAATTCCTTTTATTATAGGACTTTTGTTCAACGTATTTAACATTACCATGAATAACATGATTGTTGCAGAAGGTGCTTCTACTTTCAGTATGGTTGCCATGCTTGCCGGTGGAATCGTCAACATGATTTTAGACCCTGTTTTTATTTTAGGCGTTCATATGGGAGTTTCCGGTGCTGCTTATGCAACACTTCTTTCAAGACTTGTTTCTTTTGGTCTTTATGTTTATTATATTTGCAGTAAAAAGAGTAATTTCCATTTTTCACTGCATAATATAAAACCAGGAAAAGCTTTACTTGGAGAAATTTTCAAAATTGGTATGCCAATGCTTATTTACCAGCTTTTATGCAGTATTGCAATCAGTGCCACCAATTACGAAGCACGTTCTTATGGTGATTCTGCAATTGCAGGAATTGGCGTAGCAAATCGTATTCTTTCGCTCGGAAGTATGATGATGACAGGATTTTTAAAAGGATTTCAACCATTTGTCGGATTTAATTACGGTGCAAAACAGTATGAACGTGTAAATACTGCTCTTCATACCGCTTTGAAATGGGCTACTGCATTTGGTGTCATCGCAGGAATTGCTATGATTGTATTTCACACACCCCTTATTCATCTATTCACCAAGACAGACACAGAAATGTTAAGGATTGGAAGTCAGTTCCTTATTTTAAATGCTATTACTTTCATGGGATTTGGCTTTGCCATGGTATACGATTTCTTTTTCCTTGGAATGGGACTTGGAAAGCAAGGTGGAATGATCAGTATGGGACGTCAGGGGTTTTTCTTTCTTCCGCTTATCTTCCTGCT
>JBJEMQ010000137.1:0-2679 GCA_051879755.1 Coprococcus sp.
CCACTGGGTTATTCCGGAGATAACACCCTCGTATATTTCTCCGATTCTGTCAGCCATATATTCCGCTTTCTTAAGCTTCTCAGTCTCCCGCTCTGCTTCCTCCGCGCGACGTTCCATTTTAGAAGAGTGCTTTGCAACCTCCGGCAGTTTCTGTTCATAGTGCTCTATCCGGTTCTCTTTCATTTTGCCCCGCAGCTGCTCCTTAATAATACGATGTATCTGCAGATCGGGATATCGTCTGATAGGAGAAGTAAAATGACAGTAATACTGGCATGCAAGCCCAAAATGTCCTGTACATTCCACCGTATATTTAGCCTGCTTCATGCTTCGCAGTGTAAGCCTGCTGATCAATGTCTCTTCATCTGTATCGGTAATCTTACCAAGCAATTTCTGAAGTTCCTTCGGATGTACCTCTTCACCGGTCAATTTAATATGATAGCCAAAATTCTGTATAAATGTTGACAGCTTCATAATTTTTTCCGGATCGGGCTTCTCATGGGTACGATATACAAAAGGAACCTCCAGCCAGAAGAAATGCTGGGCCACCGTTTCATTGGCAATCAACATAAAATCTTCTATGATCTTAGTCGCTACATTACGCTCATAGGGCTTAATGTCCACAGGATGCCCATTTTCATCCAGAAGTATTTTGCTCTCTGCAAAATCAAAGTCGATAGAACCTCTTTTATGCCGCTTCTTACGAAGGATAGCAGCCAGTTGCTCCATCATCTCAAACATGGGAACCAGCGGTTCGTATTCTGCCCTCTCAGCCTCATCCTTATCTTCCAGAATCTTTCTGACAGAGGTATAGGACATTCTCCGGTCCACACAGATAACAGTCTCCGCAATCTGATAATCTACAACCTCGCCCTTTTCATTAATGGTCATCAGACAGCTTAATGCCAGTCGGTCCACTCCCTGGTTTAAGGAACAGATTCCGTTTGACAGTTTATGTGGCAGCATCGGGATCACACGATCCACCAGATATACACTGGTTCCTCTTTCCAGGGCTTCCCAGTCAAGTGCAGAATTTTCCTGTACATAATTGCTTACATCAGCAATGTGCACTCCCAGATGATAAAGCCCTTTTTCATCCTGAAATAAGCTAACCGCATCATCCAGGTCCTTGGCATCCTCGCCATCAATCGTTATCATCTGTAAATCCCGCAGATCCATGCGCCCATTCCTGTCAGCCTCCTGCACCTCAGAAGGTACACGCTCCACCTGGTTCATTATCTTTTCACCAAACTCCACCGGCAGTCCGTAGCCTCTGACAATAGACATAATATCCACACCGGGATCATTGATATGACCAAGAATCTCCACAACTCTGCCTTCCGGCTTGTGTCTATCATCACCGTAAGAAGTCAGCTCTACTACTACTTTATGCCCGTTTACTGCCCCTTTAGAACGTTCCTTTGGCACAAAAATATCTACGCCGATTTTGGTGTTATCAGGGATCACGAAGCCATAATTTTGAGACTGTTCGTAAGTGCCTACAACCTGTTTCATGCCGCGTTCCAGAACCTTGACCACCGTTGCTTCCTGACGTTTTCCACGCTGCCCCGGCAGCAATCTGACCATTACACGGTCCTCATGAAAAGCACCATTTACCTGTTCTTCCGGAATATAGAAATCATTCTCACATCCTTCAACCTCTACAAAACCAAATCCTTTGGCATTACTGATGAAGGTCCCTACCAGTTGATTTTCATCCGGCTTACAATATTTCCCCTGTCTGGTAATCTGCAATTTCCCCTCTGACAGAAGTGCCTGCAGGACTTCTCTGAATGCTTCTCTGTCTTCTTTAGCCACCTGCATGAAGGCTGCCAGTTCCTTTTCCTTCATTGGGACATACATCTCATCAGCTACCAGCTCGCATATTAATTTTTTACGTTTTTCGAACTTCTCATCCTGCTCTTTCTTCATATTCTAAACGTCACCCTATGATATCATTCCCGCTTTTCAAATTATTAATCCGCACAAAAAAGCACTCTTATGCAAGAGTGCTTTCCATTTAAAATATGGTCAAATTCAAAACAATCGCAAGTACCATAAATCCAATAGCCAAACCGGTGGTAATCTTAACCAGCTTACCCTCCATGGAACGTCCTTTGTTCTTGCCCCAATAGGTCTCAGCTGCACCGCTTACCGCTCCAAGTCCTGCTGTTTTGCCTTCCTGCATCAATACCAATATAACAAGTGCTATACAAATAACAATATAAATAATCGTCAATGTAATTCTAAGTGCTCCCATTTTCACACCTCCTAATGTCAAGCAGATTTTATCTTACCACAGAACTGTTTGTTTCGCAATATCAAAAACAAAATTCTTTCATAAAACGTCCTAAGCTCACAGAACAAATGCGTCAAAGGCATCCTCTTTTGTATTCTGTTCACCGTGATAACGCATCAGATATGCCTTCATCTCTGTATGGTTATCTCCCATATCTTCCATCATACTCTGAAAATTCTCCGTTGTCACACATCCCAGTTCTGTCAGGAAGCGGTAATATACTATCTCATCTCCATGCTCCTCCAACACCACAAGCCAGGTCTCCTCTGTGGTCTGTCCCTTAATATGCTTTAAAAGATAGTCTTTCAGATACACTCTCGTAGCTTCCGGCAGTCCGTAATCATGCATCAGGCGCAGCATCGCCAATCTGACTTTGCCTCTTC